>DAORIL010000058.1:0-16925 GCA_035438525.1 Pyrinomonadaceae bacterium | reverse complement strand
GGCAGATCACGCCTGAATCGCAGCAGAATTATGTTGTCGGCGGCAAGCGAACCATTTCCATCAGAAACACTTTGGGCAATTGCCAATGTCTGCAAGCCGTTATTTACAAACCATCTTTTGGCGGACAGTTCGTTTTTGCCGCGGATGATAAAGACCACGGTTTAAATTATTCACCCGATAACAAAGAAGTTTCATTTGAAGTGGATGCCACTAATTTTCAAGCCGGAGCGGGAGAAATTGAACTCAGAACATATGGCGGAGAAGCCCAAAAACTACCCCTCAAACTGTATCCGTTGCCTCCCAACATTACCGGCTTAAAAATGAACAAAGGAGATCGCGAAGGAATTATTTCAGGTGACCGATTAGAACAAATAACCTCCCTCAAAATCAATGGCAGACGGGCAACAGTGGTCAGTTCCCAGAATTCGGCGAGTTTTCCGAGTGGGCAAAGTTCTTATGGTTCAGGAAACACAGTCAACTCAGCAAACTCAGTTAACTCCCCAACCGTGAATTTTGTTCCAAATCTAAGCACCGGTAATCCCAAAGAGCGGGTTTTTGTCTTTGAAGATGCCAATGCCAGGATCACTGAAAACACCGCAGTTTTGGAATTAGGATTGGAAGACAACCGCACTTTCGAGGTCAAACAAACTTTCCCAGTTGCACTTTCGCGTCCGCTGATCGTGGCTAATGAAAACCGGGAAATTGAAGGGACAGTGATGGATAATGGACAATTGAAAATGGAAAATGCTTCTCCGAAAGTTCTAAGTATCATCCAAACTCGTAAAAAGAATAACGGTGAAACCGGAGCTCCAAAGACAAAAAGTCCCCAATTGTCAATTGTCAATTATCCATTGTCAATTAAAGATACTTTTCCGGTTGAGACCAAGGAAATCTCGCTCAATGTCCAAAACGCTCTGACCGATTATGATTTCAGGGTGGAGAATCTTTCCCTGGAAACCCGTTTGGAAAAGAGTTCAAGTAGTGGTAACAACAACGGTTACGGTAATCCGAACTTTAATCCCAATTTTAACAACAATGGCATAAATGTTCCTTTGCCAACGGCAAGTTTTGAGATCCTGGATTGGAAGAATTTGCGGATCACGATCCAGATCTCCGAACAATTGCAAAAGTTGTTAGGCGGACGCAGATTGCAGTTTAGAATCAGAGACAAAGAGCGTGGGGATTCGGATTGGTATTCGATCAAACAAACCTTTGTCAGAGTTCCCCAAATAACATCCATCAATTGCACCACTGAAATGAACGGAATGTGTGAACTGAAAGGGGCAAGTATCGATTACATTTCGCAAGTTTCAATTGATGGCGGACAGAGTTGGTATCCGCAAAACCCAACCACTTTGCAGGTTCAACCAACCCAAGACGGACAAAAACTGGTGATGATTCCGCTTTTAACAAACAAAAAATTGTTGATGGTTAAACTTCGGGATTTCCCGAAAGGTGAAGGAGTTTTTATCAATGGTTTTAGTTTTTCAAATACTGCCAAAATTACAAAACCCGCTGTTCAACCAAATCCGCCAAATCAAGTAAATCAGCCAAATCCAAACTTTAATCCCGGGCAAAGTCCACCGACTAAAATAAAAACACAACCAGGTAAAAGTCCGATCAAACCTCCTAAATGATTGAGAATCTTGTTATTAAATATTGTGGTCTCAAAATTTACCAATGCGTGGGACGCAACACTTAATGTTGGAAGGATTTGAAGTCAAAGCAGAAGTTTTGAAAATCTTAATTTCGTATCTAACTGCTCATATTAAAAGGATTGGAGATTATTTAGTGGATTAGAGAAAGACTCCACCGCCACCAGATGTTGAATATACTTTTTTAGCTTCAATCGTATAAGATAACCAGAATCAATGAATTACAAGTTTCCATTGGGACTTTTTATCCGTATTTCGGTAGAACTCAAACAATAATTACAGTAAAGCAAAATTTTCCCCAAATTCTCCCTTCAAATAATAAATCTTAAGGAAAATCAACCGCCATCGTTAATTGTCGCCGTCTTCATAATTTAGGAAATTGATAGAGTTATCCTCCAGACTTTGCCGATGATGGTCATATCTTTGCACCGATTGAATATGTTTATGTCCTGAGCCATTTTGAACTTGGCGATAAGTGTGTCCTAAATCTAAGGCGCGGGTGATCGCTGTCCGGCGTAAATCGTGTGGTGTTACTTTTCCGATACCCGCAAAATTTGCCCAATATTTGATTAAATGCCAAAGATGCCGGGTTGTTAAGGCACTATTAAGCCCAAAGTTTCGCCGATTAACATTCGCTTGAAAGATAAATGAATCAGTTCCATCAGTTTTCATTGTCTTCCGATTGTTATTATCAAGTAACAAATATTTATCAATGGCACTTTTGACATCTTGTGGAATAGGGATAGTGCGCTCGCGTCCACCTTTGACCTTTACTTTGAGCGTCCATCGTCCTTTCGTCCAATGAAAAGATGACACCCGCAAACTAGCCGCTTCCGATACCCGCAGAAAAGTGCGACACATCAACAACATCAAAGCATAATCTCTCGCACCGGTTGGGGAATCCCGATCCGGTCCGCTTAACAAATAACGAACTTCTTTTGGAGTTAGGGCTCTCCCGGCAAGTCCTTCGGGTAAAACCGGTGGTGGAACCAGCATCGTTGAAGCCGGATTTTTATCAACCGCTCCGATTGCCCTCAAATATTCAAAGAAAGACCTGATAACTGACAACTTAGTTGAAACGGTGGTCGGACGGCTTCCCTTGGCAATTAATGTATCTCTCCAGAAAATAACGTTAGTTGGGGTGACATAAAGAGGATGTTTATTGCTAATAAAATTGAAGAATTCCTTAATGTGGGTCTGGTATGTCCGGCGGGTTTCAACAGAGAGTGATTTTAGCACAAACGGACGAGCTTGTTGTGCATAATCAAATTTATCCAGCTCGACCTTTTCGAGATTTACTTCGGGTTTTAATAATTCTTGACTCATTTTTAAAATTTATTTGCTATTTTGAAGCGTTATTTTGCAAAAAGTATATCATAAAAATTAAATTATCTGATATAACGTCCTAAAAGGCAAGAATTCCGTGCCACGTCTATTTTTATTGGGTTTCATTTACTTTCCCTTTTTGATTTTTAACGATTTTAATTACTTTTTGAGCGTTCTGATGGAATTTTTGAATAATTAGGGCAAACCTATTCAACCACGCCTTACCAACAAAAATTTATTTTGACTAAAACAAATTCAAAATGAATTTCATTCTCAATGCACCTAAATTAATAATCAAATTATGGTAGAAAATTAAGCGAAAAACTCAGGTTATGGTGTAAAACTTGTTCATTTTATGAGGTAAAAATATCCGTAACTCATTGATTTTATTGAAATGAAAAATTCAACTTATGGTGGAACTTATAGAAATAATCAGATTATTAGGTTTAGGAGCGTGCCACATTCAGTTATGAGAAGATATTCAAGGAATACCGAACCCTACCAAATCGAAGAAAACCTGCTCAGATTGGCTGATTTGATGATTCAGGCTGTTTTCCCTTCCCGAATGAGCTTGAAAGACTTCAAAAAGCTCCTTTATGCCATTCAGCATCACGAACGAAAACCTGAACTAAAAACCAACAAAGGTCGCCCGAAGAAGTTTTCAGATGAACTTTTAAATGAAGCTTCAACCAAAGTAAAAACCGTTTTGCTCAATGAAACAAATGGTCGCATTTCCCTGCTCCGGTTTATTTCTACTTATTTGCCGATTCTTGACTATCCGCCGGATATAAGAACTTCACTTAATAAACAGGAAATAAATTTAGCCGAGGCTCGCAGCTTAAGCCGGATTAACTCAAAAAGTATCGGGCATAAATATCAAAGCAAACCAGTTGAGATTCGTAAAGAGCTTTTAGCCGCACATCTCAAAAGGAAAGATACTCAATCCGAACTCCACCGTCGAGTGCTTGAAAAACTTTCGACCACTCCCAAAGCCGTCGCAGCTCAGGTGACAACCCAAGTCATCAATCTTGAGGACCGAACGGATGAATTTCTGGAATTGAGCGAATATGACACCACCCATCTCCTTTGGGAAGAAATTAAGGGCTTCGTTTATTTGGCTCGTGAAATTGATATGAACCTGATAAATGAAACCCAAATTGAAGAATTACTTAATGATATTGATGGAATAAAATTCAAGTTGAAAAAGTATGGAACTCAAAAAGAAATAAAGGTTATTAAATTCTAAACTCTCCTTTAATTTATTTTTCACCCAATTAATAGCAAATTTATTTTTTACTGATTGACTTCAAAATTTTATTCAATATTTTTACCGGGTCTTTTTCAAATTCATCAACTATTAACATTATTGCCAATTCACACATTCCCGTTTCTTTGAGTTTTACTCCCGTTTGTTGTCGGACTTGTTTTTTCAAATCCTCAAACATATCCTCAAATCTGGAATAATTTTGTTCGTCAAAATAAATTCTGACGTTTGGTTTTATGGCGTTTGGAGTGTTTTCTGATTTCTTTATTAAACCCGGTTCCATTTCCAAAATTTTACTTAGGCTTTTACCTTTGGCTGGAATTTCTTTTTTGGCGTTTTCTGTTTTGTTATTTACATCTTCTTCACTTCCCTTTTCTTCCGCATCACCATTTTTTTCCAATTCTTCCTGAATCTCAGATTTTGGTCGTGAATATAAAATGTCATCTAAATTCTGATTGACCGATTTATTTGCATTTGCCGCCAAATTCGATTTTGGATATGTTTTTTTACTCATCTTTTAAGATCTCCTCAACTAACATTCCATATGTCTGCGCCCCGCTTGATAAAGGTGCGTGTTCAAAAATTGTTTGCCCAAAATCCGGTAATTCATTTAATTTTGTATTCATTGGAATCGGGGTCATTAATCTGACCTTTTTTAATCCTTCCCTTTGATTTGCCGTTTCCCGAATCGTTTCGCACATTTCCTGCAATTCCTCAAACTTATTCTTTGAAACCGTAGTATTTGTCTTAAATGTTGGGAGAAAATATTTTAAATACAATGTTCCTAAATTTAGTCTTTTTCTTTGATCCGAGATTTTTGAATATTTATCCAAAAATTTTTCTACCGAATCCTCACTCATTCTTGAAAGGAAAGTTGGAATTAATAATTCCGTTGCATAAAACAAAACATTATGACCAATTAATCCAATCCCCGGCGGGGTATCAAATATCAAATAATCATAGCGATCCTCGATTTCACTAAAAGCATTTCTTATATGCTCATATTTAATAAATGGATTTAGTTCCTCCTCTGCTGCTAATAGCTCCGCCTTTCTTTCCCAATAGTCCAAACTCTCGCTTCCTGAAAGAAAATGTAAAAGCGGTCTTTCCTTATCAATGTGGACACAATCCTCAAAACTATGTCTTTTATCTTTCTCAGGATGAGTAAAATCATACGTTCCAAGTAATGGTTGGCAACCCAAAATTAATCTCGTTTGAGCCTGTCTATCCGTATCAATTAATAAAACTTTTCTTCCTGATCTAGCTAATCCGTGTGCCAAATTTGCGGCGGAAGTTGTTTTTCCGACACCTCCTTTTGATAAACAAATCGCTATTACTCTTGTCTTTTTCTTTGGATTAAATCGTTTTGCGTTTAACATTTCGTCAAAACTTATATTCGTCAAAACATTCCGCAACCCATTTGTTATTAACTGTTTAGAATTCTTTTGAATGGTCATTTCCCTTTCCTTTTATGCTTTTATGCTTTTTACATATTTACATTTAATGAAAATATGCCTAAATGATTTATGCACATTAACATAAAATGTTAAAAATACAAAATGCTTTTATGTAAAAGTGTGTTTGTGCGAAAGAAATATTATGCGAAAAGCATAAATGAAAATATGTTTTTGTGCGAAAATGCGAAAATGCGAAAACAGAGGAAATCCTACTTTTTAATTCTAAGGAAATTTTTAGGATTGCAAACGTATTTGAGTTGAAGTAACCCAATGGAACCGGGGGCGGGGGTCAGCCAATCATTAAGGTCGCCGTCACTGAACGAAAGAATTGACCCGTCAAAGTTGTAACGAATAAATTGTAAAACTTGTTGTTTTTGGTTAGAACAATTTATCTCAAAGAGGGCAAGATCGTATTCACCGGATTGGTAAACTTTTTTAGACCAAATTTCAAAATTTTTCTTTATATTTTTTTTATAGGAATTTTTATCTATAAAATACGGTTCATTCTTGTTATTACTTGCAATAAAAAACCATTTTGTATAATTTTGTGCTAAACACGAAATTTGTAAAAAAATTAAGAAAAATAAACAAATTATAAATTTCATATACTATCCCCCCAAAAATTAGAAAAATCAATTATTTAGCCTTAAGCAAAAAAAGTGCCAAATATTTTTTATCATTTAAGACAATTCATCAATATCAATGGTTAATAAGGTTAGGGGGATAAATTATTTAATTTATGAATAATACAAAATTGCTGCAAAAAATAGAAGTTCCGGTGGAATTTAATAAAAAAACGGCATTTTTAATGGAAATCATTGATGAATCATATCTGGATATGGGGTTTAAGCCGGAAACAATTGTTTTGGTGGACAACTCCAAAAAATTTTCTACGAAAAGACCTATTGCTTTTAGTATCGGCGATGAAAGGTTTTTCGGATTGCCGGAAATAATTATCGAAGATCTCTTTCAGTTGACTCATTTAGGACCTGAAAAATTATTCAGTAAAAATGAAATTAATGTGGTAGGTCAGGTTAGAGGTTACTTTAAATATGATGATGGAGAAGCAAGGATGATATTTGAAAGTTTGTAGGGTCTATTTAAGAAATAGAAAATGCTTCAAGATCATAACGGTCAAAATAATGACCAGGGAATATATGAAAAAATACGCCGGTTTGTTCAAAAACTGATAAAAAGGCGTGTCCAAAATCCACATGATGCGGATGACATCACGCAAAATACACTGGTAAAAGTTTACAGCCGGGAACTGAACGATACGAACCTTCTTAAATTTGAATCTGAGGAAGATGTAAAAAAATATTTTACTCGTGTAGCCATAAACGAAACCAACAGATATTTTACCAACCGGAAAAATAATAAAGAAATTAACAATTTGGATGAGATCGAGAACAACAGGGAAGGGAATCAAATTAAAATGGATATTTGCTTTGAATACCTGGAATTATTTTATGGAATGTCCATAAAACAAAAATTAAGCATAATCCTGAAGGAAAAGGAAATACTGCAAACTTTCAAAGGCTGTTATTCGATAAAAACAATTTCGCAAATACTGGAAATTAATGAAAATGATTTGATGGAAATTGAAAAAGAAATTCCGGTTGAAACTGATGAAGAAGCAAAAATTATTATTGAGAGATTAATGAAAAAAGAATTGAAAACCAAGGTCCGGGACGAACGCTATAAGGGCAGGAAGTATCTGGATAAAAAACGGAATTTGAATAAGGATTAAAAAATGAATCAACATTTAACTATAAATGAAATAAAGTCCTTTGCTGCCGGTGATTTAAATTATTCAAAGTTACTTGAAAATGCGGGACATATTTTTAATTGCAGTAATTGCTTAAAAATATTAAATGAGATTGATCCATATTTGTTACAGGAAGCACACCAAATGGAAGCTGAAAGAAATAAAGTATTAAATGGAAATAATCATTTTAGCTTAAAGCAAATTAATAAATATTTTCAGGGAAAAATTAAATTAACAAAGCGTTTGGAAATGGCGAAACATTTTAGAAAGTGCGAAAAATGTGCTTCAATCCTGAAAACAATTGATCCAGATTACACGCGAACTTTAGGAGATTTGAAAGAAGTAAAATTAAAAAAAGAGTTAATCTTTGAAGAAAAACCCGTTTTATTTCCGAAACTAAAAGTGTTGATACCGGTAAGTGTTTTAACATTAATATTAAGCGGAGTGTTGGGTTATATATTTTTCACAACCAATCAAACAATAAATCAAGCTCAACTAGATGAGGACGAATTATTGAATCTACCAATCAAAAATTCTTCAAATACAAAAGAACTTGTTATGGATGAAAAAAACACGAAAAAAATAACAATTTCAAACAATCATTCTGATAATGTGACAAAAACAAAGAGAAATACTCAAAGTGATAGTGAAAATTTAAAACGAATTATAAAAAACAAAACAGTAGAGAATATTTCAAACAAAGCCCGGAAGGAAAATAACATAATCACATCGGAAACCAGATCAACAGAAAAAAATAACTGTCTGGAAGGTAAAATAGAGGTTGAAAGTCCGAACGGCGAAACAATTACGGATAGGGAACCGATACTTAAATGGAAACCGGTTCAAAAGGTTTTAAATTATCAGGTTTACGTTTACGACGAAATTCAAATTCCGCTTACTGAAGCTAAAAATCAAAAGGAGAATTTTTTCAAAATAACCAAAGCTCTGGAATTAAATAAATCATATAATTGGGTCGTCATCGCTAACCTTGAGGATGGCAAAACGATGAGCAGCGGCTTGGTAAAATTCAAAGTAGGAAATAAAGCAACAAAAAGAAATAAGGTTAAATTAAATTCTAATGAAACTCGCTGCTTACCGTAATTTCACCTAAAATCTCCCAATAAAGTAAACTGCGCCCAAAAATAGGGCTGATTGAATTCATTATTTTTGTCATAAATCATTTCTAAGGCGGCTTTTTGCATAGAAAGGGATGTCGAGTTTCCGGCTTTATAATTTTGATAAAAATATTTAGCAAAGACACTGGTAGATTTATCATTTGCTTCCCATTGAGAAGAAATAACCGTTGAGGCTCCGGCTCCCATCATTCCCCAGGCTAAACTAACCAACCCTTCGCCATTAAAGACATTATTCGTATTACACGATGCTAAAAAGGCTAATGAGTCTTTTTTCAGGTGCAAATTTAAGAGATCTTCAACCGTTATTTTTCCATTGTTTTGAGAATTTGCCTTAAACGCCAGGTAGCTATTAAAAGGTTCATCACTATTCAGTTCACTATGCAGAGAAAAATGTAGAATATCGGCTTGTTGAGAATTTTCGAGAAACTGCTTGGTAGAGGAATTTAAGAAGGGTCGGACATTTAATAATCTGCCTACTTCAGAGGCTTCCAGATCGGCGTATCTCAGAAAAAGATTATCGTAAGTAGAGTTAGCAAAAACTTGAGCGGACTGTCTTGGTTTTAATGAATGATTAATTTGATTTAATAAAATAGAAACTGAAGGGGAATAACTGATTTGATTGGTTTCTATTAAATATTTCTTTCCGTCTTGACTTAAAGCCTGAAACGGGATTTTCCAAATGGACTTGTCCGGGATAATTATCAAATTAGGGGCGGAAATCTTAAGCGGACCAAGTAATTTATCAAAAATTTCTTTGGCATCTTTTTTTAAATAGATGAAGTTTTTTATTTTGAATGAAATGGATTCAGCAATTTGATCAACTTCTGACTTACTTATTCCAACCGGGATTAATTTCAGATCTTTTCCTTTTTGCCAAATAAAGGCAGTCAATTTATCTCCGGCGAATGAATATGAGATGATGGCAGTATCAGAAGTTAATGATGAATTTTCCAGGGCGGAAAGCAGTTCGTTTTTGGATGACAAGATTTCGTTGAAAGAATTTTGGTTTTCAATAAAAACATTTTTGTTTTCCAATTGAGTTAATTCGTTCATTAAATTCAAATTATCAATATTTTTAAGTGCCTCGACAGATTTATCTAAAATAATCTTTCCGATACCGGCATCTATGATTAAACCCGGTTTTAAGCGATTATTTTCTATTTTATCCTGAAGCCAGCGGGATTTTAATAATTCTGATGTCATAAAAGCGTCAGTATTTTTTGATTGAAGCGAACTTAAGGTAATTTGCAGCTCATATGCTTTATATAAAACCTCCATCACTCCAATAGAAACTTGAGCCGAACTTGCTTTTCTTTTATTTTCGATTAGTTTGATTGATTCCTGACAATTTTCTTCAGCTTTTTGAAGATTGCCTAAACCGTATTCGGCTTTAGCCATTTCCAGATAAACAAAGGGTAATGAATCCTTATTATTATTGGTGGTGGCAATGTCCAAATACCTTTTACTAATTGATAAAAGTTTTTCATATTGTTTAAGAAAATCAGCAACTCTTGACTCGTGATTAAGTAAAAAAAGGGCATTGATCCAGTCATTATCCAAATTTTCATTGAGAATTTTTTCCGATAATTCAAAATATTGATTACTTTGCTGAACATCATTTTCAGATCCGGCAATTACAGCTTTAATGACCGCCAAATCAATATTCTCGATTTTGAAATTACTTAATTTTTCTAAGATCTGAAGATTTTCTTTTGCTTCCAAAGTTTTACCTTCCTGCAAGAGCCGCAAAATCTTCAATGTTAAAAATTCGTTTTTCCGGTAATTAAGTTTGTTGGAAAGATTAATGCCTTCTTCCAACACGGCAAACATCGGCTTAGTCTTATTTAGGTCAGCGTATGAATCTTCGAGCTGACGCAAATACTCCAGCTTTATATAGTCGTTGGGATATTTGGTTAATAATTTATTTAGGTTAACTAAACAATTAAACGCTTTTTCATATTCGCCAATCCGCCTGTAAGATCGCTGCAACCGTAAATTGATTTCTATTGAATTAGAAAAAAAGTTCTCATTATCTTCGTTGCGATTATTTAATTTTTCCGCTTTTTCGAGCCAAAGGATTTGCGTTAATAAATGACCTTTTATCAAATAAAAGTGACTGATATTTATTGCAGTTAATATATCTAAGTCCAAATAATCTGGATTAGAATATTTTTCCGACATTTGGTAAATCTGACTTAATAATTCACCGCCTTTATTTTTTTCTTTTTCAGAATGAACGCTATCAGGATTTATATAGAGTAACGCTAAGTCATTAATTACATATCCAACCCATTTTCTGGTTTCAAGAGTTTTTTCAATCTTAGTAAAGGAAGTTAATGAATCGGCGAAATATCTTCCGGCAGATATAATAGATTGGGGGGCTTTTAATTGAATTTTTCCGAGTAAATGCAGGCTTCGAGCAATCAGCATCTGATCCTGTAGAGATTCAGCCAGAAGAGATGCTTTTTGGGCATACACAGAGGCACGACCGTAATTATTTTCTAAATCGAATTTTAAGGCTTTTTTTCGTAAGATTTCCCAATCTGATTTATCTAAAACTGAATTATTAATTTCGAGATATGCTTTAAACTTAGGAAATTCTGACTCTAAAATTTCAGTTTTGGTTTGGGAATATACGGATAAACCGGATATGAATATTAAGAAAAAAAGGGAAAATCCACGCATATTTTTTGAATTAATTTATTTGTGAGTAAAAAATAGTGCCGTAAATACGGCACTAGCAATAAATAAAATGTTAGTTTTATTTAGCAGGAGCTGCCGGAACCTGATGAACCTGTGCCGCTTATCAAGCCGCCAAGCACCGTTTTCACAGTATCAACTATCTTATCTAAGGTTGAACCACCCTTTGGAGCTTCGACAGGTTTTGATCCGCCATTATCTGATGGATCACCACCGCCATCTGCTTCAATTGGATTGGCATAACAAGTAAAAGCCGGAGATGAAGTTACAGCCGGTATGGACATAGCTATCATCGCCAACAACAAAATTTTAATTAATGTATTTTTTTTATTTTTCATATTTCAATTTACTTTGAAAAGTATCCCCTGAAAATTTAGAATCCCCCTTGAACTTTGAGAAAATCAATTTCTGCAACATTTAAGAAAACGTTGTTTTCAAATTCGCTCCAGAAATGACCTTCATTTTTGGCTTTTAAAAACCAAACTGCAATTCCTTTTGCCTTCAGTTGATTTTTCAGATTTTCAACATCGGCAATCGGAACTCGGACATCGTTTTGTCCTATTGAAAGAAAAACAGGAATTTTCCATTTGCTAAGATTGTCCTTAAACAATGGTGATAATTGCTCTATTTTTTCCATCAAAACTTGATTACTGGATAACCCATACTCGAATGAAAGCATTTCCTTTATGCTCTGCGGTGAATAATCGGCGGTGTTTTTCAAAGAAATGACCGGCTTTTCAGCAATAACGCCTTTGATCTTATTTTGATTTCGTAACCCGGTTGCCAAGGCAACAAATCCGCCGTAACTCTCGCCCTTTAACACGATTTTGCTTGGATCAAGGTCAGATTGTGTCTTTATCCAGTCCAATAAGGCTTCCACATCTTTGAGAGCATCTTCGCGTTTTTCCAGATTATCCAAAGATTCAAATTCACGTCCGAAGCCGCTTGAACCGCGAATGTTTGGATAAATAGTTACCGCTTTTAATTTTGCGGTGGCGTATGTTTTAAAAACACTATAGTAGGGTTGATATTGGAGCTTCGGACCGCCGTGTATATCAATAATTACGGGAAGTTTTACACCTGCCGGAATGTTTTTGGGTTTACTGATTAAGCCCGAAATTTCACGATTATCGAAAGATTTCCATTTTAATATTTGGGTATCTTCAAGATTTTGTATTATTGAACTGTTTCCCAAGCCTTTGGAAACAATTTTCAGTTCCTTGGTTTTAAGGTTAAATACTTTAATTTCAGGGGGATTTTTTAAAGATTCAAAAGTAAAACCAATTTCTTCATTATTTTTCCAGCCGAATCGTTCAATAACTCCGGGCGGCGTGGCGGGATTGGCAAGTTCTTTAATAGTTTTGTTTTCTTCTAATTGAAAAATTTTTATAAATTCCGCGCCGGCATCATTGATCTTAAAGGCTAGTTGTTTCTGATCCGGTGAAATTTTATATGATGAAATATTTAGCTCTGTCTGGTTTATTTTCCGAACGGCTTTTGTTTTGAGATTTAAACTATAAAGATTAAAAAATTTGCCTTCTTTATCACTAAGAAAATAAAGACTGTTGGTCGAATCAACAAAACGCGCCTGCTTAAAAAATGCGGCTTCCTTCGTAATTTGAGTAATATTCTTATCTGCTAAATTAAGCAAGAAATATTCGGTATGGTTATTTGAAACGTAATTATAAAACGCCACAAAATCCTTGTTGACATCGCTTATATAATTATTGTCGCCTTTGATGTTAGCAAGTTTTAGTAATTCCTGGGTTTTGGGATTTATTGAATAAATATCGGTGGTTCTATTCTTCCGGTCGGCGTTTGTAAAATAAATTAAGTCACCGTTTTTGGACCAGGTATAAGAACTAACAGTTTTGATAGTTGGATTGTCAGTTAATTGACTCTTCTTTTTAGTTTCAAAGTCATAGATAAATAACTGTTTATTCTCATCTCCTCCGTTATCGGCTGTATAAATGAAAGCAGCTTCGGAGTTTGGTTGTAATTCAATATCTTCAGGAACATTAAGGTCTATTTGATAATTCTTTTGTTCACCGCCCGGAGTTAGAATAAATGGATTATAGTTTTCGTTATAAGCCAGAATAGATCCGTCGGTTTTGAAAGTTATAAATGATGATTGTCTTCGTTTCAGCGAATTATAGAGATCAACAATCAAACTTTTTGGAACTTTCGGAATTCCTTCCGAAATCAAATTAGGCGTGGCAATTTCAATGGCTTCATCGTCCTGAGAAATGATTACATTGACCAAACTCAATAAGATAACCAACAGCACCAAAAACCGATTTAAGGCTTTGTTTATAAATTTTCTTCTCATATATTTTTAAACACAAAAATATCAATTGAACCTTTTCTTAGGGGGACAATTAAAAGGGTTGGTTAATATTTAGACTGATTATTTTTTATTTACCAAAGTAAATAAATCGCATCATTAGGGGGGTGTGGGATGCTTTTTAAAATTTGTGAAATTTTAAAATTTTGACTTAATTTAATTATTTTTCAGCCAAAACTTCGTTTTCCGTTTCATTTAAAATTTCTTCAACTTTTTCCATCGGCTCCAAAAATCTGATCGGAATTGATTTTCCGTTGATAGTTGCCATAACGGTTTGATTCTCCATCATTTTTGTTACTTCCTCTTCACTTTGTTTTATTGCCTGAATGATGGAAGAAATTATAGTTAAAACGTGCTTTTGAATATTTGGAGATAATGTTTCATAGTTATCAACAAATAAAGATAATTCAGGAGATAAATATTTTTTATCCTTTGACAAAGTGAAACCAAATGACTCCAGCATTTCTTCGATTGGAGTGTTCAAATGTTTCGCCAGTTTATTAACTACATCAGGTTCAGGAATATACGGAGTTTTCTTCGTTGTTCCTTTTCCATTACTGATGTTGGTAAAATGACTTGTGCTTAGACCTACTCTTTCAGCCAATTGGGTTTTATTTAATCCTACCCTCGGCAGTTCCTCAATAATGATCTCTTCCAGAGTTCTTTTCTTTTTCACGTTATCCAAAAATATACTCACTTTATTGTTTGAACAGCAAACAATTTTTTATTGAATTTCCATAAAATCTTTATTTTATTTACTAAACTACTTGTTTACATAGATTTATCTCTTAAAATAAAAGAAAATAAAGTTAAACATTGAAGTTTTTAGGCTATACTATTATGGAAATCACATAAATAATGCTTGTTTTTTTATTTTTCTGTAATCTATACTTAGTTTAATAGTTTTAAACTTGAGCTATTACCATAAAAAAGTTATGTAAATTTGAAATAAGAATTAATGCACCAAGCTGAGATAGACAAACTACTGAAAATAGGACAATACGATTTCATTAACATTCTACTGACAGGCGAAACCGGCACAGGGAAAAGTCACTATGCCAGCCTAATCCATCAGAATAGTTATCGAAATAATAAACCCTTTGTTTCAATTAATTGTGCTTCATTGCCGAAAGATTTAATTGAAGCAGAATTATTTGGTGCTGAACGAGGTTCTTTCACCGGAGCTTCATCGGCTATTGTCGGCAAATTTGAAGCTGCTAACGGTGGAACAGTATTTCTTGATGAGATTGGTGAGTTGGATATTAATCTTCAGGCAAAATTACTGACAGTCCTCGAAGATAAAACAATCCGGCGTTTGGGAAGCAATCGCTTAATAAAACTGGATATTAGATTTATTTTTGCCACAAATCAGGATTTGTCCGTATTTCGTTCGGATTTTCGTTACCGAATTTCAGGTTATCAATTTGAAATTAAACCTTTGCGGGAAAGAAAGGATGAGATTTTAAAATTGGCAAGGCTTTTTTTGGCAGAACTTAATCAAAGTCATAATCAAACATTACATTTTAAACCTTGTATTTTAGACTTTCTGCAATCTCAGGATTGGTATGGGAATGTCAGAGAACTCAAAAATTTTATCAATCGTCTGTATGTAACAGCTCTCGTTGAAAATCTAACTTTTATAAATTTTAGGCTACTCGAAGATCTGCACCTTTATTTGTTGCCACCGGCTATTCCGCGTAGTGTTATGGTCGAAACTATTCCCCAGATTTTGCCAAGACATAAAGAATTGAAATTAACCATTAAAGAAGCTGAGGCTCTCGAATTATATAGAAAAAAAGAATTGAAAGTTAAAGACATTTTAGCCATAACAAATGTCAATCGAACTACATTTTATCGAAAATTAAATTTAATTAGTGAAACTGCACTCGTTCTCTCACAATAATTTTAAAAAATTATTTTTGGCGTTTAAGACAATCAGCACAATTAATTGGTTAAAGAAAGTAAGGGTCCCAAATTAAAAATTTCAGTTTGAGTCTGCTATCAGCAATAAATCTTCCAGTTCTTTTCTTTTAGTAGACTCATTAAAAGTGGTGGTGACATTGAGAAAAGTGAATAAGACTCAACATCTCACCACCACTAAAAATAAATCGGAATTGCCGATTAAGGCAAAGGAAGTAGTTATGAAAAATGAAATTTTAAAAGCGATCCTGATTGGTTTGTTTCTATTTGTTTTAACTGTGCCGTCATATGCTCAGTGGGCAGTGGTTGAGGTTAACTCCACTAATCAGTTGATTCAGCAAACACAGCAAACTTTCCATCAAATGAGTATGGTGCAAACTCAGAATCTCTCGCTTGGGAAACAAATCGCCGAATATGCCCGCCTTTCGCAAAATTGGCTGACTGAAGTGCAGCATTACGTTGATGAGATTTTTCAAATGGCTCGTCAATTCACTACGCTTCGGGGCGTTTTGGGAATTGCCGAAAAACAACTCGGAATTGACCAGGATAAGCTAAATGCGGCAGCGGAATTTATAGATGGAATTCGGGCAATGATTGCCGTTAAGGAGCAATTTGAAACTCTCCTTCAAACCCGGCTGGATATGGTTCGCAATTGGGAGTCTCGTGCCAAAAACGGTATTTTCAATCCGCAGGCTGACTGGCAGGACCTAAAAAATTATCTGAAGACAGGACTTGGGCGAACTTCTGCCGACGAAGATGCACTGTTGGGAAAAATAAGCCAGATAGACCCGGAATTTGCCCGTTGGCAGGATGATCTTGATAGACTTCGCAAAAAAGAAACCGAATTAATGCTTGAACGTGACCAAATCAGACAGGATTTGGATCGGGAAAGGGAACTTGCTCAACGTCCGCGCGAGGTTATCACCGATGATGAGGGGAATTCAACCGTTGACCAGAGAAGCCGGGTCACGAGTTCAACCGAAAGGATCTATCAACTTAATAATTCGCTTCAAGCCAAGGAACAACTACTTCTGGATGTAAGAGTCCGAATCCAGGAACTGTTGGATAAAATTAACACCCGTTATTCACAACTGTTTTGGCAAATGTATGACCAATGGGAAAAATCAGCCAATGTTCAGGAAAGCGGTCAAAGCTGGACAAATTTTGGAAATATCAAAATTGAAAAGCTCGGTGAAATCGTGGATTCAAACGGCGAACCTGTTCCCGATGTCGAGGTTAATCCTGACGGAATATTACAATAAAATTTCTTAACAAATCCCTGCCCCCGTAAATTTGGAATCAATTACCGCAGTATTTTTTTATGCTGCGGATTGGTGTTTTTTTATAAAAGTAAA
>DAORIL010000057.1:0-17033 GCA_035438525.1 Pyrinomonadaceae bacterium | reverse complement strand
TAGCTTTATCGCTACTCTTTTTTCATTTTATAATGTGCAAAAACAATTTTTTTGTCTTATTGATTGGCACAATTTTTGAAGTTTGGAAAATTACAACGTATTTTGATCACTGACAATTATGGTTTTTAATACTGGAGCGTTTTGCTTGACGCTAAAAAGTTATTTAAGTAGGATTAAACCCCGAACAAATAAGGGGCAGACTTCAAAAAATAATGAGTCCGCAATTGTAAGTTATGTTCCCCCCATGTAAAAAAATTTTACAATGTTTTTGTGTTTTACTTTTTCTGCAAAATATAATTTTTGCAGACGAATTTTTCCATACACCGGACAATGATAAATTTCTCAAAACAGTTTATACCACTGATAACGGGCTTCCACAAAATACTCCAAAAAGTTTAGTTCAAACTAAAGACGGTTACATCTGGATTGCGACATTTGGCGGGTTAGCGCGGTTTGATGGATTAAAATTTACCGTTTTTACGACCACAAGTGCACCCCAATTGAATAGTAACCGCTTAACTTGTTTATACGAAGATCAAACCGGAGTGTTATGGATCGGTTCGGAAGAAGGTGATTTGACGAGCTATCAAAATGGAGGTTTTACCTCAATCAAAAAGAGCGAAGGACCGCCAACCGATAACACGATTCTTTCTATGTTCAGAGATAAAAACGGGGTTTTGTGGATTGGAACTTCTCTCGGTTTAAAAACTTATAATCCTCAAAATGGTCAGTTCACAAATATTGACTTAAAAACAATTTTAAAAAGCGATGCTGAAAAATATGAATCTAAACGAATCTCGGAATTTTGCTATGATTCAGAAGGCAATTTATGGATAGTCACCGCTAGAGCCGGACTGATTCGCTTTCGAGATGGAGTATTCACTAATTTTAATACTGATGACGGTTTACCCGGAAACGCTCTAATTTCAATAAAAAATAATCCTAAAGGCGGATTGTGGATTTTAACCACAGACGAATTTGGAAAATACGAGAACGGAAGATTTTTACTTTTGGGTAAGGCAGATAATAGTTCGCCGCTTGTGATTAATGCCGAAAATCATATTTTTTATACTTATCAAAAAACACTTTATGAATTTGATGAAAATGGAAAAGAAGTTGCCAAACACGATTTAAATGATGTCGTAAAATCAGTAATCAGTTCGATGCTTTTCAATACCGAAGGCGATTTACTGATCGGTGATGATTATGGATTAATTCATTTGAAAAAGCGTTACATCACCGTTTTTTCAAACACTTCCAGCGCCCGTTGGCATCCGACTACCGCGATTATTGAGGATTTAGATAAAAATGTTTGGATTTCAGGATTGGATAAACTGATTCGTTGGAAGGCTGGAAGATTTGATATTTTCAGTCCCCTAGTTACAGCTGTGCAGAATGGTCAAGTCATAAATTCCCTCGCCGTTGATGTGGACGGCTCGCTTTGGATTGGATCTTTAGGTCAACTGATAAAATATAAAGACGGCAAATTCAGCAAAATTGAAAATCCTTTGATTGTTAAATCAATTGGAGCTTTACTTCCCAGTCAACAAGGACTCTGGATTGGGAGCAAAACCAACGGTTTACAACTATTTCAAAACGAAACGATTAAAAATTTTACGACTGACGAAGGTCTCACCAACAATTCGATCTCCCGTATAATGCAAGCGCGTAATGGCGAGATGTGGATTGGCACGAAAAGCGGTTTAAATCATTTAGTCAATAGTCAAATTTCTAACGAATCAAATCTCGATGTCCTCAAAGATAAATATATTCGTGATATTTACGAAGATCAAAACGGAACTTTTTGGATTGGAACTTACGGAAGCGGCATTTTTCGCCTTAAAGATGGAAAGATTGTGGCAATCACTTCGGAAAATGGACTTGCCGAAAATATTGTTTCACGAATTCTAGTTGACGATGCCGATAATTTTTGGATAATGGGCAATCAAGGGATTTATTCAGTCAGCCGTCAGTCGTTAGAGGATTTTGCCGATGGTAAAATTAAACGTGTTTATTGTGCAGTTTATGGAAAAGTTGACGGAATGGAAGTCAGCGAAGGCAATGGTGGAAATCAGCCTGCCGGGTGGAAAACAAGTGATGGAAGACTCTGGTTTCCAATGATCCGCGGCGGTATTACGATTGATCCAAGTATCCAAAAATCTAAGCCACCGCCAGTTTATATTGAAGAAGCCTCATTAAATAAACAAAAAATTGATGTCAAAAACAAAGTTGAAATTCAACCGGATCAAAGCAATTTGGAAATTAATTATACCGGGATAAATTTCACTAAGCCCGAGCAAATTCAGTTTCGTTATAAACTTGATGGTTACGATATTGATTGGCAGGATGTTGGAACCAGACGCATCGCTTATTACGCCTATTTACCGCCGGGAACTTACACATTTAAAGTTTTAGCCATCAATACCAGTGGAATAATCAGTGAAAAAGAAGCAAGTTTGGAAATCATTGTCCACGCTCCATTTTGGCGCACCTGGTGGTTTTATACCTTAATTTTTTTAGCCCTGTCTTTTTTGATGTTCCTGGCTTACCGAAGTAGGTTAAGGATCATTGAAAATAAACGCCGGCAACAAGAAGATTTTTCTCGACAGTTAATTTCTGCTCATGAATCAGAAAGAAGTCGGATTGCCGGAGAACTACACGACAGTCTTGGGCAAAATTTATTGATTATTAAAAATTGGACATTATTGATTCTAAAAAAATTACCGTCTCAAGATGAAAATCGCAAACAACTTGAAGAAATTTCTGAATTTGCCTCTCAGAGTTTGGATGAAACAAGAAATATTGCCCGGAATTTACGCCCGCAGCATTTGCAAAAATTTGGTTTAACTTCAACTATTGAATATATTATCAGGCAAGTTAAAGAATCAACTGAAATAAAATTTCAGACCGAAATTGAAAATATTGACAATCTTTTTTCAAGCGAAGCAGAACTTAGTATTTTTAGAATAATCCAGGAAAGTCTCAACAACGTTATCAAACATTCAAATGCAAAAAATGCCAAGATAGTTGTTAGACAAATAGCGGGAAAAATCGATCTGACAAACACTAATGACAAAGTAGAAATATTGATTAGCGATGATGGTAAAGGTTTTGATTTAAACGCAAATAATAAAACCAGCTTCGGTTTAAATAATATTTCTCAACGAGTGGGTTTGCTTGGCGGAAAATATTCAATTAAATCAAGTGTTGGACAAGGCACTCAAATAACTATTTTGTTGAATCTCAATTAACCACTCAAAATAGTGCATATTACTGCTAACTCACCTAAATAACAGGTCTATTAAACTTGTGTGCAACTTTATTTAAAGATGAATTTCTCAGCTAAATATTGTAAATACAGAGTGTTTCGCTCTTGTCACTTCGCAATATTTAAGGAAAACTAAGTTAGACATAAGGCGTGTCTTAATTTAAAATTCGCAAATCCAAAACAAGTTTCAAAAGATTAGTCATAATAATCAATCTTAACTCTTTACAACATTGTTAAACTAAGATAAAATATTTTTGACTAAACTTAGAGTAATGCTAACTTTAAGTTTAGTCAAAAACAATCCCCCCTACAATTTAATCAAATCACAAAGAATAGCTATTACTACTCTTAGTTAAAACTCTATTTGCGTCTTCCTTTGGTTGAGAAAATCCCTGTTTCCTTCAACAAAGCTCGACCGTAGGACTACTATTATTATGCAAACTCGAAACTATCTAACAAGCTCGAAAGTCTTTTATTTTCTGGCAATTATCAGTATCTTTTGCCTCTTTCAACAAAATGTTTTTGCCCAGACTGCTGCCGATACGCAGATCAAAAATACTGCGACTGTCACCTTTTCTGATGGAACAACAACTTATAGCAACTCTTCAAATGAAGTTGTGGTTACAGTTGCCAAAGTTGCAGGTTTAACCATCACGCCTGATGCTCAGGTCGATTCGGCAGTTATTCCGGGACAAACCGGAGTTGTTAAGACTTTTCGGGTGACCAATATCGGCAATTTTACGGATGATGTGATTTTTGGTGCAAATGGAACAAGCCTTCGCGTCACAGGTCCGGCAACTATTACAAGTGCGACTGTTGGAGGAAGTGCAACCAATATTTTGACCAATAGTTCAGCCGTCACACAATCTTTGACGCAAAATGGGTTTGTGGATGTAACCATTACTTTGAGCATTAATGCCGGAGCAACTCTCGGCAGCACGATCCAGCTATTTTTGGGCGATGCATCAAGCGGAACAAATTTTGATAATGTGGCAGCGGATAATTCGGCTAATGAAGTTCATACGGTTTCAACGGGAGCGAATAATGGTTCACGGGAAGCTCGCGGCGATATTAGTTTTCCGGTAAATGCGACTGATCTAACTATTTCTAAAACTCATACGGCAGCCAATTTTACGCGTGGAAGCACCGGAACTTATGATCTGACGGTTTCCAACGTCGGAAATATTGCCAGTTCAGGAACAATTACCATTACCGATACATTGCCGATTGGATTAACGGTTAATGGCGGAACAGCGGGCACAGTTACCCCAAGTGGCACAAATGCCGCGAATTGGACTTGTAATTCAAATGCCGCATCTCCGCAAGTTATCACTTGCACCAGCTCAACCTCAATTACGGCAAGCGGTTCCAGCACATTTACTTTGACAGTTAATATCGGAAACAATGCCGCATCGAGCGTTACGAATAATGTCAGTGTCGCCGGGGGCGGAGAAGTAAACACCACAAATGACACGGCATCCGATCCAACAGCAATTATTTCGGTAGCAAATCTCGGAATTACTAAAACAGACGGAAATATTGTTTTTTATCCTGCAGAATCCACTACTTACACTATTGTTGTCAGCAACTCCGGACCGAGCAGTGCCAACAATGCCGTCTTTACCGATCCGGCAGTCCCAAATTTGACGGTGACGGGTGTTACCTGCGGAAGTGCAGCGGGCGGGGCAGCATGTCCGACTTCGGGTAATACAACGGTTGCCTTAATGCAGGGCAGCGGGATTATCATTCCGACTTTGCCGAGCGGGGGAAGCGTGACGTTTACAGTTACTGGAACTTACGGCTCGGCAACAACTTCAATCGTTAATACTGCGACCATTGCTGCTCCATCAGGCGTAACTGATCCGAACACAACCAACAATTCGGCGACTGACACGAATGACCTCGCTCAGCCCGTTACTCTCGATGTCAGTTTGACCAAATCAGGTCCTGCTACCGCACAGCCCAGTTCAAATATTACTTATACTTTAGTCGTCAATAACAATTCGGGAATTTACAACGAAGGTAGTATTGTTCCTGATTATCCAATGGATATACCTAATGTTACGGTTGAAGATATTCTGCCTGCAGGGGTTACATTTGTCAGTGCTGATAATGGCGGAACTTATAACAGCGGAACAAATAAAATCAGCTGGAATCTGGGAACGATGGCGGCAGGTGCAACACAGACTTTGACCGTTATTGTTACTACGCCAAACGCGGCGGCAGTTTCGGCTGGTAATAATAGTCTGTTTAATAGTGCTACGGTTTCTGCTCCAGGAGATAGCATCAGCACAAATAATACGGGAACCGCTACGACCGTTTTACAGGTTCCGGTAGATTTAACCATTGCCAAAACACACAGTGGAAGCTTTAATGCCAATTCAACCGGAACTTATAACTTAACGGTTAACAATATCGGAACAGCTGCCAGTTCGGGAACAATTACCGTGACCGATAATTTACCGACAGGCTTATCAGTCAATAACGGTGCGGCTGGAGCGGTTACTTTAAGTGGAACAAATGCAGCCAATTGGAGTTGTTCGTCAAATGCTTCGGCTCCGCAAACAATCACTTGCACCAGTTCAACCGCAATTGCGGCAAGTGGTTCAGGCACTTTTAGTTTTGTGGTTAATGTCGCCAGTAATGTAGCCTCGACTATTACCAATAATGCCAGTGTTTCAGGCGGCAATGAACCGCCGAGCAATACAGGCAATAATACGGCTTCGGATCCAACAAATACAAATGCACTGCCAAATGTTCAATTAGTCAAATCGTGTCCGTCTCCGGCAAACTGCACGACAGCCGCACAACTGCCTGGAACCGATTTGACCTATAACATTGCTTTTACCAATACAGGCGGACAAACTGCGGCAAATTTGACCATTGTTGACGGAGTTCCTAATTTTACCGACTATAAACTGGGTTCGGCAACAACGAGTCTCGGAACAACTGGATTAATTTTTACAATTGAGTATTCATCTGATTACGATCCGTTAAATCCAACTTTGGCAAACTGGACCTACACACCTGTTAGTGCGGGTGGCGGTGCAAGCGCAGGATATGACCGCAATGTTAAAGCGATTCGTTGGCGTGTATCCAGCGGAACACTTTCCAATGTTTCGCCGAATAATACGGGAACTGTCAGTTTTATTACCAAAATAAGATAAGTTCAACCACAGCAAGGGGGAACGCAGGAAGAAAAGAGTGGCAGCAACTTTGCTACTCTTTTTACCTATTTACTCCGCAAAATCGTTCTGGCTGGTGCCCCGTCACCCGTTCCGCCAACGATTTTGAGGGGCAAACAAAATAATTCGTAATTTCCCGCGGGAACTTCGCGCAAGTCTAAGCCTTCAATAATGACTACTTCTTTTTCCAAAAGAGTGATGTGTGTATCAAAGGATTTTGCGCCGAACTTTTCAACCGAAAGATAATCAATACCAACTAATTTCACTCCTTTTTCGACTAAAATTTTTGCCGCAGTTGGTTCAATATAAGTAAAATCGGTGCGAAATCCTTTTTCCGGCTCATTCCAGAAATTTGAGTTTCGCGTCTTGAACAAAACTCGCTCAACTCCGTCCAGATTTTCAACGTGCTGGGGTTCGATTGCTATTACATCCTCTGTTAATTCAACAACTTGGCATTCACCGACCAGCTTATAAAGGTCTAATTCATCCACTCGACGAGTGTCTTCGATAAAATGATTGGGCGCATCAACGTGCGTTGCTGTATGCACGCCAAAACAAATCTGCGAAACATTGGCGACATCACCTTTGGCCAGAGCCGCACAAACATCAATTTTGACCGTTGGATCACCCGGAAAAGTCGGCACAATTTCGCTGACTGCAATCGTTACGTCGTATATTTTCATTTCGTTAAAATTCTAAATCTTTCTCTCAACTTAGTAAATTTAATTGCATCTGTTTTCAAAATTTTGACGAAAAATTGAGGCGGACGGAGCAATTCAGTTCCAAATTTTTATGAGCGAGGAAGATTTTATGAGTAACAAAGACACAATTTCAGCGATTTACGAAGCCTTTGGCAAAGGCGATATTCCATTTATTTTGAATTGTTTAGCCGAAAATGTAGCGTGGGAAAAATGGGACAGCAATCACGCCCAACAATTAGGTGTTCCGTATATGCAGGAAAAAAATAGTGTAGCTGGTGTAGCTGATTTTTTTGGCGAAGTGGGAAAAATGGGAGTCAAAATGAGCAATGTCCTTTCAATTTTGGATGGCGGAAACAAATTTGCGGTTGAGTTTGAAATTGAAACCGAAAGATTCGGTTACGAAGAAGAAATGCACCTTTGGACATTTAACGAAAACGGTAAAGTTATTGGATTTAGACATTATCTCGACACTGCCAAACACATTGCTGCCAACGAAAAATATCAAGCAGTTACTGCGTAAAGTCAGAACCATCTGCGTGAGTGGATGGGTTTAACTTAGACAACTATTAACACTAATCTGAATGGAAAATGTCTGGTGACAGAGGCATTTTCCATTTTTGCTGCTTGAGCTAATTGCTTCAATTCATTAGGTTTGAATCCACGCAAAACTGACAACGAACCATCTTCACGGACAAGGCTTGAAATCCGAAAAGCAGTGCAAAAAACTTTATAAAGTCCAAATGCGATCGGATGGCGGTGCAAATCAATGACAAAAATTCCAAGTCGTGAAACCCGTCTAAATTCGCTCAGAATTTGCACCACTTTTTCATCAGTAAAATGATGCGTAAAGAGCGAACAAATTATGTAATCAAAGGAATTATCAGTGAATGGCAGTTGCAAAGCATTTCCCCGAATCGCCGAAATTTCGCTAAAATCTTTTGATTCCGTTGCGATTGAATTTGCCGATATTTCATTTAATTCCAAACCGACGAGTTTTGCTTTTCGCTCAGATTTTCGCGCAAATTTGGCAATTTCCCTCAGTAATTCACCAGAACCCGCACCAACATCCAAAACCGAAAATTCGCGCAAATCTTTTTGCATAATCTCTCGCAAAAGAGTTTTTCGTAACGCCCAAGTGTCGCCAATCCAACGATTTATAAAACGTAACTCACTCAAACAAATATCGTATTCATCAGCGGTATAATCACCTGTATCAAGGCGTTCAAGTTTAAGACTACGAGTTTGGAACATAGTTTTTAGCATAACAGGATGAAATAATTTTTGGCATCAATAAATCAAAAATTGTTAACCAACTAAACCTAAAAAGAAGAAAAACTAAATGAATTTGCTTTTTTTATAAAACTTTGTGTATTATTTCACTTGGTATTTTATGAACGCAGTTCGATTTAATAATAACGATAATAATTGAGTGGCGAGAGCGTTAAATTTAGCGTTCCGCCTTTCGTTTGTCGTTAAGAAAATCGAAAGGCGTTTTTTATTTTGGGAAGAAAAGTGATATGTGACAAATGATTAAGTGACAAGAAAACTCTTTCACTCATCACTCATCACTTATCACTCATCACTAAACTTATGTTAGATGTTTTAGGAAATTTAGAGAAAACTCATTCGTGCGGCGAGTTGCGCGAATCAAATGTTGGCGAGCAAGTTGTTTTAATGGGCTGGGTGGCGAAAAAGCGCGACTTTGGCGTTTTGACCTTTATTGATTTGCGCGATCGTGATGGACTAACGCAGATCGTGGTCAGCGAAGAAACCGATTTGGACGCGCACGAAAAAGCAAAATTTTTGCGTGGTGAATTTGTTGTGGCAGTCAAAGGCGAAGTTTTTTCCCGCGCCGAAGGAACTCATAATAAAAAACTGGCGACAGGTGACATTGAGGTTCACGTTCACGAACTTTTGATTTTGAATGATGCCAAAACTTTGCCATTTGAACTCGAAGTAGCAGGTTCACAAAATCTGGCGAGCGAAGATTTGCGTTTAAAATATCGTTATCTTGATTTACGCCGTCCGCAGCTTTCACACAATATCCGGATGCGGGCCAAAGCCGTTAAGGAAATCCGTAATTATATGGATAACCTCGGCTTTACGGAAATTGAAACGCCAATTCTGCTCAAATCCACGCCCGAAGGCGCACGGGATTTTATCGTTCCTTCACGCATACATACGAGTAAGTTTTTCGCGCTTCCGCAGTCACCGCAACTCTTGAAACAGCTTTGTATGATTTCGGGTTTGGACAAATATTATCAAATTGCCCGTTGTTTTCGTGACGAAGATTTACGCGCTGACCGACAACCCGAATTTACGCAATTGGACGTAGAAATGTCATTTGCCAATCAGGAAATGGTTTATCGCGTCATCGAAGGGATGTTCCAGAGCGTTTTGCGTCTGATTAATGTTGAACTTCCCGAAAAATTTCCGCGAATGACTTATGCCGAAGCTATGCGCCGTTACGGAAGCGATAAACCGGATTTGCGTTTTGAAATGGAATTGCAAAACCTTTCGGAAACTTTGCAAGGAACTGATTTTGCGCCATTTGCATCTGTTTTGGAAAATGGCGGCGGGATAAAATGTATCGTCGTTAAAGGCAAAGCGGATTATTCACGCAAGACTTTGGACGAACTGCAAGAATTTGTTAAACGCTACGGCGCAAACGCTTTAGCTTGGATCAAAGTGGCCGATGAAACGACAAGTTCGTTGCTCAAAGTTCTTGGCGAAGCGAAAATCAATGAATTAGCTGCAACTGCAAACGCAGAAAAAGGCGATTTGGTTTTAATCGTCGCGGGCAAAAAATCAGTCGTTGCCGCGGCGCTCGGAGCGTTACGAATTGAGGTTGCCAAACGTGAAAATCTGATTGACCGCAACGCTTATAAACCTCTTTTGGTGACGGAATTTCCGATGTTTGAATACAACGAAGATACAGGAAATTACGATGCGGCGCATCACCCTTTTACTTCGCCGATGGATGAGGATTTGGAGAAATTCAAAACCGCGATCGAAGACGAATCACAACGTCATTTGCTCGGCGAAGTTCGCGCAAAGGCTTATGATGCAGTCATTAACGGCTACGAATGTGCGGGCGGTTCAATTCGGATTCATCAAAAATCAATCCAAGCGTTAAACTTCAAAGCATTAGGTTTAACGTCTGAAGTTGCCAAAGAAAGATTCGGCTTTTTCCTCGATGCACTGGAATTTGGAACACCGCCGCACGGAGGTTTTGCCGCCGGAATCGAACGAACTTGTATGATTCTCTGCGGAACGGAAAATATCCGCGACGTGATGGCTTTTCCAAAAACTGCTTCGGCACAGGATTTAATGATGGATTCGCCGGGAACGGTGGACGTTTCGCAATTGAAAGAATTGGGGATTAAGATTGTTGATTAATAACAAAGGCAGAAACGCGAGTGTGAACGAGCGTGTCAAATGCTAATCTTGAGACACGCTTCCTCACGGTCGCGTTTCTGCCTTCTATATTTTCCTCTTTTTAGTTGACTTCAAAATTAATGCCCCTGACTCCGATGACACCTGTTTGAGTATCTCTAACAAAAAATTGCAGTTTATATTTTCCTTCTGGTAATACAAAAGTTTTCTGATAAAAAAGAGTAGTTGGCTTACTTATTTGTTCATTTGTGAGAATAAAATCAACTGTATCCTCAAATGTTCCTTCAATATTCTTATCATTTGAAGTTATTCTGCCAAAAGTATTTACAGATGCAACTAATTCCTCTTTTTCTATTCCTTTAAAAAACAGGGCATTACTATTTAATTCTGCTTTTATTACACTTACTTTTTTGCCGTTTGACAGCATTTTATTCTCAACTCTGAGATAAAAATCAGTTACTTGAAAATCACCCCCTAACACACAGATTATGTCTTTCCATCCCGATTTTTTTATTAACTTTTCTCTCTTTTTCAACTCTGCTTTGGTTGGTTTTTGAATAGGTTTGAGTTGACTAATTTCTACAGAATCTTGCCCTTTTGTAGTCACAAAAAAACTTAATAAAAGGCAGACTGTAAAAATAAACGGCTTCATTATTTTTGAAATATTAGACATTATTTACCAATCTAGAAACTTTTGTTCTGGTAAAAATATATATTATCGCAATAAATGTTGTCATTGCACAGATAAACATTATGTTTGGAATGTGCGAAATAATATTTTGATAGTAGATTCCCGATAATAATGCGCCGAAACCTATTCCGGCTTCCAATCCAATAAACATTGTGGCAATTGCTCTGCCTTTATGTTCGGGATTGCTTAAATCTACGGTCCAGGCGTTTAATGCGGGCGATAAAATTCCCATTGCAATTCCATAGGCAACCGATGCCATCATTAAACCGCTAATTGTTTGAAAATATCCCATTATCATCAGCGAAATTAGCAAAATAACTAAACCGATAAAGATTAACGGAACTCGTCCGTAATTGTCTGATAATTTGCCTGCAATCAGCCGAATCAATAAAGAAGAAATCGTAAATATTATAAAAAACAATCCTTTATAGGCAATTCCCAGATGCTCGCTCCAATCGGGAATTAACGTCAAAATCATTCCAAAAGCCAAATATGTCAAAAAAGTTACGACTGCAGGCGGAATTGCTTCGGGTGCAAAAATTGCATGTTTAGAGATTTTTAGAGTCTGAAAAGTAAATGATTTTTTGGCGATCAAAGTTTCTTTTAAGTTCATTATCAGCGCGAGCGAAATAAATGCGACGAGTGATGAACAATAAAACAGAACGTCAAACGAATAATACATTTTGATAAAGTTGCCCAACGCGGGACCTAACGCTAGACCAATTCCAAAGAACAAACCTTGCCAACCGAGAGCCTCGCCCAACCGATTGTTTGGCACGACATCCGAAACATAGGTCATCATTGAGGTTGGGCTAAATCCCGTCGAAAATCCGTGAAACAATCTCAGTAATAAAAATCCGCTGACAGTGCCTAAAATCGGATACAAAAATCCGCAAATGATGCAAACAAATGTTCCAATAATCAAAACAGGTTTGCGCCCGATGGTGTCTATCAATTGACCGCTGATCGGTCTTGATAAACCTGCTGTCAGCGTAAATAAAGAAATGATAAACCCTTTATAATCTGCTCCGCCGAGACTGCTCAAATAAGTTGGTAATTCCGGGATCAGCATATTATAGCTGGCGGAAAACAGCATTGAGCTGAGGCAAATCAATCCAAAATGGAGACTAAAAATCGGCTGTTTGGCTTCAAGCATCGAAAACTCCATTTTCTTTAGCTTCATTGAGCAAATTTTCGGAAAAATCCCAAATAGTTTTTGAACTGTTGGCGATACTTTTTAATTTTTGGCGAACCGTTTCAAATTTAACCTTAAATTCCGCCCAGGTTCCGCCGTTATTTGAAGTATTTTGCAGAATCGGCTCAAATCTATCTATGGCTTTGGCAAATTTCGCTTCTTTAGTTTCTCCTAATTCAAATTCCTGCCAAATCTCAATCATTTCAGTTGCTTGATCGTTCGGCAATATTCCAAAAATTCGTTTGGCTGCAACTAATTCTTCGTCGGAATTGAGATGGTTTTTAGTCGTTTCAAAGAGAAAAGTATCGCCCGCATCAATCTCTACAATGTCATGTATCAAAACCATTTTCAAGACTTTGAGCAAATCAACCGCTTCGTTGGAATATTCCAATAAAATTAATGCCATCATTGCCAAATGCCAACTATGTTCCGCATCATTTTCGTTTCTGTCACTGTTAATTAATCGCGTTTTTCGTTGGATATATTTGACTTTATCTATCTCTTTTATAAACTCTATTTGTTTGAATAATCTTTCTGATTGCATTTTTTAGCTCCCGGAAAACAAGGTAGCAATCTTTTCAAATAATAAAAAGGACATTTGTCCGAACGCTTAAAATGATTAGAGTCAATAAAGAATTACTTGGTTTTGTGTCGGAACTTTATGGTCGAGAAAGTAATAATTTTATCTCTGAACAAAAATTCAGTCCGAAAAAGATTGTGATCGAACAGGGCGCAGAAATACAGTTCGTTCATATTATCAAAAGCGGAATTGCTAAATGCAACTTATCAAATGAGAACGGAACTGATTTTATCCAGGAATTTTTTGGTGAAGGCGAGATCTTCGGCGAAATAGAAATGTTTAATAATGACAAGAGTTTTTGTTCGGTTGAAGCCATTACCGATTTGGTTTTGTATAAAATTTCGATGAAGAACTTTTATAAATTATTAGCCGAAAACCAGGAATTCAACTATTTGATATTGAGAGCTTTAGCTGCAAAAGTTAAATACAAAGCGATTCGGCATTCTTTTAACCAATCAAATCCGATTGAAAAGAATTTATTGAGACTCAAAAAACAATTTCCTGAACTTTTTCAAACAATCTCAAAACAAGACATCGCAAATTATTTAGGAATTTCTGAACGAAGTCTTAACCGTTCGTTAAAAAGTCTAAAGGACAAAAACTTAATCAATTCAAAATTTTACAAGTAGTTGTCAAATAATTTTGCAATTTTACAAATAAAAAAGGAGAAAGGAACAATGTCCGATCTCCTTTCTGGTTTTTATTTTTGTAACTAGCTAAACCGTTGAACCGGGATAGCTAGCACCGAGTTTGTTGTCATCGCCTTCAGCTAAAGTATTGACTAATTCATAATGGAAATAGTCAAATTTAGCAGCCACAGGCGGTTGAACGCGCTTGTCATACATCTCACGCGAACGGTCAATCGCTTCTCGTAAACGGTCATACAAATCGCTTCCGTCACGTCCTTCTTTAACTTTTTGCTCGTTGTAAAGTTTGATTTCCGAAACTAACAAGCGGGCGAAACGACGTGCGTCATTGTGCAAACGGCGTTCATCTTCCGAAACTTCAATCGGTAAATCGACATTTCGTTCGCTTAAACGAGTTTTAGATGGCGGAGTTGAAATTGGCTGACTGACAGTTTCAGTTTGCGGCTCAAATGAACCATAAGTTTGACTTTCAGTAGGAACAAATTCTTCCGTTTTTTCAACAATTGGTGTTTCAACTGTATCTGAATAAACAGGTTCTTGCCCGCCGGAACTTTCAAATTCAAAACCGGAAGTCGTTTCAACTACAGGAGTTGTATCGTATGAAAAATCTTTGGCGTATTCAGCTGGATCAGTTTCTTTGGCAAAGTTTTCGGCAAATTCCTGGGCGGAAAAACTTGGCGTCGTGTCCGCCTCTGAACTCCAGGAAGTGGCTTCAAACTCAGGATATTTTGTTTCAATTTGAACATCATCCGAAACGTAATCGGTGAAAGAAGTTTCTTCAACTTTTTCCTCAACCACATAATCGGTGCTGAAAGAATTCTCAACAGGTGTTTCCGGTTCGTAACTTGGAGTTACAAAAGATTCGACAGGTGTTTGCGTTTCATAACTTGGGGTTACAAAACTTTCTTCTGTGTATGTTGTTTGATAAGAAGTTTCAACAACAGGTTCAACAACAGGTTCAACAACAGGTTCAACAACAGGTTCAGCGACCGACTCAACCACTGGTTCTGAAACAAAGTTAGTTGAACTGGAAATAGGTGCAATGGTTTCCGTAACTTCTTGTTTTTCTTCAGTTTGAGAATGGGTTGTTTCTTCCTCAAAATAATTTTCCGATTTTTTGACGGATTTTTTACTGACAGATGGTGCTTTAGCCGAAGCCAAAACTTCAACGGTCAACCCTGCCACCCGAATCAAAGTTTCTAATGCGTCAACATTAACCAACGTGCCGTTGCTTCCTTGGTCAGCATAGAGCACGGCAACTCCGCGTCCACGTGCTACCAAAGGAATGGCATACATATTTTTGGGTTCAGTAAATTCGAGTTTGCTAAAAATTTCAGCATCGTCCGAATAAAAACCATCAGAGTTTTGCACCGTTTCAAGTGATTTAACCGCATTACTCAAAATGCTGTTAGCTGAAACCGGAAGAAAGACTTCGCGCACTTTTTCCTCAGCTTCGCCTTTTTCTTTGCCAAAAACACGCCATCCTACCAGATGCTCATTTTTGATAATGAAAAACGCACCTCGTGGGGCAAAAAGCGTAGCGTGATGAACCAATGTTTTGAGAATTTCAGATTGTGAACCTTTCTGGCTTATCTCATTAACTGCTTCATGAATTTCTTTAACTCCAACCGAAGGCTCAGTTTCTTTCGCTTGAGCAGCATTTTCTTTTTCTAATTCTTCTGCTTGAGCAATTGCCATTGCTGTAATTTTCGCGCCTTCGTCTTTAGCTAACCGAAGATGTTCAATTACTGCTTCCTTAAAGCTCGGCTCAAGGACCCTTTCTTTATCAAAATTTTCAATCGCAACTGTAAAAACCTCATCAAGTTGAGATTTATGTCTTTCAAGCTCGGTTGTAACCTTCTCTTGAAGTTGTGAAATTTCTTGCCTCATTTCGGCAAGCGAGTTTTTGAGATAACTCTCGAATTCTGTTCGCAGACTAATCTCAAGTTCTTCACTATTCACTTTCGCTTCTCCTCCGTAAATTATAAATACAGCACTTCAGGTATGACTTTTGGCTGGTGTTATGCTGAGAGATATCGAACCCTTTGTGGAAAGCGGCATTTAAATAAAACGCCACCTTCTGAATTATGAACCTAAACGGGGAGTTATGTCAAGAAACTCTTTTGCTACCAAAGAAATAAAATTATTTTAAACAAGCAAAAAGTTAGCAAAATGTTAAACTACAACTACCTCAAGATTAGGATCAACCTCATTTTGAATCATATTCTCAATCGCCATCAAAGTCCCGGTCAGGCTGCTTGGACAACTTCCACACGCCCCTTCATAACGGATTTTCAGAACATTTTCTTCTAAATCAACGATTTCCAGCCAACCTCCATCGCTGGCAAGATAGGGACGAATTCTGTCATCTAGTATAGCATTGATTTCGGCAATTTTGGGATTGTCGCTTAAGGCAATTCCGATTGGACCACCAATTTTTGCCCCATTTCCATTAGTTGAGGCAACTGCTTCGGCTGCTCTGATTGGCACAGCCAGCTCCGGTAGAACCTCGTCCCAATCAGCTTCGTCAGTTTTTTCAACCGTAATCATTTTATCCATATAAAAGACGGAAACTACATCACCGACCGCAAAAATTGATTTAGCCAACAAGTTATCTGCTGCATCCTCGATAGATTTAAAAGAATGTGAAGTCCCGTGGCTGACGGGCTCTTTCAAAATAAATTTAACCGCATTCGGGTTAGGTGTTTCTTGTATATCTGCTATTTTTGGCATTTTAATTAAACCTTATAATTCCTCAAAAGATTCAAATTTATGAATCTTGACATTTTAGTCAACATTATAACTTTTATTTTTTACTTTTTCATCCTAAAAAGTGATTTTTGGTTTTAGAAAGACAGAAAGCTGGATAAATTCTATTGTTATAAGCATAAAATGCCACACCCCTTGAAGCAACTAATTGTTAGATGCAAACAATGGACAATAGATTTTTTTGTTTTTTTTAGTGATGGAAAAAGAGGCAAGGTAAACTAACCGAAGGAAATTTAACACACTCCTACCTTAAAGCAAAAATAAGATGAGCAACGGAAATGGCTGATGCTCATCGAACCAAACAGAAAGATTAAATTATTCCGTAATATGAATCTCTTCTGTTCTATTTACTCTGCTGGAAAGGAATAATCCGCCAAAAACAATTGCTACAATGGCAAAGATAATTCCAACAATAAGAGAAGTGCTACTTTCCTGTCCTTTTGGAACATTTTGAGAAAGATAGGCATAAAATTGCCAAATAGCAACGACTACTGATATTAAAGCCACTACTGCATACAGCACAAAAATCACCTCCGTGTCATAGAAAAGGTCAAGGTCTTTTGCCGACCTGCTGATTCATTGCCATAGGTTCAGGTTTTAG
>DAORIL010000056.1:0-17104 GCA_035438525.1 Pyrinomonadaceae bacterium | reverse complement strand
AGTCTTCTTACCGTTTTCTTCAACCAAACGAGAAAACATTATTTTGGCTTCGACCTCGATCATCTGATTATTGCGTGAATTTACAAGACGGATCATAAAAGCGGTTTTGTCCTGGTAAGGTGATATCAGAGCATGGTCACTAAATAAAATTCTGGCAGTCGGGCGAGCAAATCTGGCAAAGACAATCCCTGTCACTAAGGCTGTCATAATCATCGAATAGTATGATTCAACCGTTACTAAAAGGTTTGTAATTATTCCAACCGGATGAATTGTGCCGTAACCAATTGTCGCAAAGGTCTGAACGCTAAAGAAAAAACCGCGCAGAAAAAGATTTTCGGTCGGTGAGGAAGAAGTGTCAATTAAAGTTCCTTCGCCAAGAATTCCGTAAAAAAAGCCGAAAACAATATTGCTTAAAAAGTAGATCAGGAGAGTTGAGGCAATGAATCTGGTCCAACTCATTGTCAACAAAAAATGATATGGATTGAGTAGCGCAAACAGTTTAAGTCCTGTTCTTTCAACATTAAACGAGCCGTCACGGTTTAACAGACGTTCACGGCTCTCACGCGCTACTTTTTCTCCAAAGCCTAAATCTTTGTCTTGCTCCTTTTCAAAAGGGCGCATTATAAATTTTATTTTAGACTCATTCTGCATCTTGTTTTTTTAACAATTTATCCAGCAGTAGATTCGAGATTTTTTCCTGCACGCTATTCATTCGCAAACGGTCATTTAAGTTCTTAAAGTCAACGAAATCAAGATTCTGATCCTGGTTAAAGCACGAGAAAATAAAGACTTCTTCGCCGGTGTGCGGGTTGACGTGACGTTGCAGACATTGGGCGCAAACTTCTTTCATCATACATTGCATCGGACTGTTGATTGAGCCGATAGCGATATGATTTTCTTTCAAGAACGGTTTTAAAGTCGTGTAGCGTGCCTCTTTAACACCGTTCATCATTCGGTCTGAGCCAATTGCAATAATGCGGTCAACATCGGAAAGTTTGACAGTTTCTTCGCCCAATTTTCCTTCAGCGTAGGCAATCATAGCTTGGACGATATTCCCTCTAAAATGAGCATCTTGCGGACGATTCGGCGTAATTTCATCACCAAAATCGGTTGCCCAAATTACTTGATCCACAGCATTTTCGATTTCTTCGCGTTTATACAAATCCGCGCCGTTTTTGTATCCGGCAAAATAGATGACTTTGTTGTTTTTCTCACGCATAGCTTTGGCGATTGAGAAAAGAACAGCATTTCCGAGTCCGCCGCCAGCCAGCAGAACGGTTTCATTTTCAGGAATTTCGGTCGGCGTTCCGGTCGGTCCCATGACGAGAACTTCCTCGCCTTCTTTGAGCATTGAACAAAGTCTGGACGAGGTTCCCATTTCTAAAACGATCATCGACAACAAGCCTTTTTCCTTGTCCGTCCACGCGCCTGTCAGAGCTAAACCTTCCATCACCAGTTTTTTACCGCCAACAAGTGGGGCAGTCGTTTCAAAGTTTTGCAGACGATAAAATTGTCCGGGTTCAAACTTGCGGGCTTGGAGCGGAGCTCTGACGATAACATCAACAATGGTCGGAGTTAAACGGTCAATTTTGACGACGGTAGCACGAAATTGTTCGTCTAAAGTAGCTTCGAGTCTGTGGTAAATTGCATCTTTTTCGGTTTGCGAAAGTAAACCTTTTTCAGCAACTTCATCAGCAAAAAGTTCAGCAACTTTAGCGTAACCATGTTTGGCAGAAGCCATTGCTTTGACGACATTTCCAGCATATTTCGGATGATTATCGCCGTAATATGAAATGAATTTTCCGTCAGATTCGTAGGAAGTAAAAAATCCTGTTTCGCCTGCTTCAATAGCAGAAATATGGAGTTCACCATCATCATTTTTGACAACTTTATGCGGTTCAAAAAACTGATTCCATTTGTCTAATTTGAACGTGCCGGGATTTTCTTTTTCGTAAATAACATTCGGCGCAGTTCCCGCCGCAACACAGACAGTTTTTGCGCCTAAGTGAACAAATTCGCCTGAATTTGAGAATTTACCTGTTTCGGCATCGTAGTTTTGACGTTCAAAAATTAATTCTTTAACTGCTCCGTGTTCGTCAGCAACAGCCTCGGTCGGATTCATCAATTCGATAAAATTAATTCCTTCTTCGAGGGCTTTTTCGACTTCTTCATGATTCAAACGATAAGCCGGGGAATCTTGCAAACGCTTGCGGTAACAGAGACTAACACCGCCCCAACTTCGCACTAATGGAACAAAATTCGGTTCTTCTCCGGCGGCTTTTGCACGTTCACGCTCTTCCCGAATTTCTTTACCGTGTTCGAGAAATTCCTGCAAAACACGAACTTCTTCTTCATCAAACCGATTCCAAACCGCTTCTTCGCCAAATTCAGCAACCAAAGTTTCGTAATTTTGCAAAGTCTTTTCGACCTGAACCGGATAATAAGCAAAAATTTCGGTCGCGGTATCAATTCCTGTCAAACCGCCGCCGATGACGATGGCAGGCAAGCGAACTTGTAAATTTGAAAGCGTATCTTTTTTGAACGCACCGGTTAATTGCAATGCCATCAAAAAATCTGACGCTTCACGGATTCCGCGGATGAGGTTATTCTTCATCTTGACCACAGTTGGGCGACCTGCACCCGTGGCAATTGCAATATGGTCAAAACCAAAATTCCAGGCATCCTCAATCGTCAAAGTTCCGCCGAAACGAATTCCGCCATAGGCGCGAAAACGCTGGCGCCGTGACAGCATCAATTGCAGCATCGTCAAAAAGTTTTTGTCCCAACGAACCGTAATTCCATATTCCGAAACCCCGCCGAATCCTGACAAAATTCTGTGGTCTAATTCGGATTTGATGTCGTTAATGTCTTTGACAGGACGTGGTGTCAATTTGCCGTTTTTGCCCGTTACTGCATCAGAAAGCGGTTCAATTTTCAAACCGTCAATCCCGACCACGCCAAAACCTTCGTTCAAAAGATATTGCGAAAGCGTATAACCTGCCGGACCTAATCCGACCACTAAAACATTTTTGCCATTGAACGGTAAAGCGTATGGACGTTTAGCATTAAGCGGATTCCAACGAGTTAAAAGCGAGTAAATTTCAAAGCCGTAAGGCATTGCTAAAACATCTTTAAGTGCAGAGGTTTCGGCTTGCGGAATGTTAACCGGCTCTTGTTTTTGGAAAATACAAGCCTTCATACAATCGTTGCAAATGCGGTGTCCCGTTCCCGCACACATCGGATTGTCAATTGTCACAAGTGCCAGTGCGCCAATCGAATCGCCTTGTTTTTTCAAGAGGTGCATTTCAGAAATCTTTTCATCGAGCGGACAACCTTCCAATTTAATACCAAGCGGATTGCGCTTAACCGAGCCGTCTTTTTCGTGCATTCCAGTTGAACAACTATCTTTAGAACGCTCGTGACAAATCATACAATAATCAATTTCTGCCAGTGAGCCGCGCAAATCCGTTCCTTCGTCAGTTAATTTGAAACCGTCACGACGACGCAGATGCTTTTCGGTAAAATTCATCGCTTCGGGCAATTCTTTTTCAAGTGGATGATTGACATGAACCAGATGCTGATAATCAAGTGAGCGCGGAACGTGAAAACTAATCCAATCTTTGGTCTTTTTGAAAAACGAAACGGCTGACCACGCTTCAAGTATTTTTAAAGTTGCCTGAGTTTGCAATAATTCGCCTGTCGCTTCGATTTCCATTGCATAATTGGAAAAGAGTTTGCCAAAGGTCGAATCTTTATGACGGTCGAAAGTTTTTTGAATTGATTTAAGCGTAGATTTCCCAGAATCAGTCAATTCTTGATTTTTAGTCAACAATTCTTCCAATTCAACTAAACTTGTGGCAATAGTGGCAATCGCCAATTCATCATCAAACCGCAAAGTATCGTCAAATCCCGTATTTCGCAATTCTTTCAATGCCCAATCCAATTCGTTGTAATTTAGATCATTAACTGCTTCGGCATTAAATTTTTTAATTGCGCGGCGTTGGACAAAGAATTTGTATTTCCAAATCGGGTCATCTTGCTTGATTTCTGCAAGTAATTCGCCGCGTTCGCGTTCAATATGAAAAAGTTTGGCAATAAAGTTCGACAAAAACGGTGCCGAATCCGTCAAAATCTTTGAAGAGACTTTTTGGTCGTAGTTTTCGCCCTTAGCTTCGATGTATTGCATCAAAGCATCGTGTAATTCAGCGTTTTGGGCTTTAACTTCCGTATAAAAGTTTTCGGCTAATTCTTTTAGTTTGAAAGGATTGTGAAGGTCTGAATAATTAAATCCTTCGATGCCGAGCTTAAAATCGTAATTAGAATCGTTGTTTTCTACTGAAAAAGTTGTCGTCATATTGGCTAAGTCTAAAATTTTTATAAAAGTGCAAAAGAGAAATATAACACTTCGATTTAACCTAAAACAAAGGCGGAAACTTTATAAATGCGTGATTTTCTATTAGAATAATATGAAAAGTTAGCATTTTATTACCTTTAAACGTTTAATTACACAATTATTTGTGTTATAAAAAAGGTTTGTTTTTAGAATTTTGCTTGAAGTTTACTTATCAGAGGTTTTTTTATGAGCAGTATTGAAAAAGAAGAGCGGTTATTAGCTTTACCAACCAATAAGAAGCTACAAATGGCTACCCCGCAAGATGTTCCGGCGAACTACTCACCAATTTATGAAGATGATGTTTTTCACGAAGGGCGTTCGCTCCGGGAATATTTTTTAGTTATTTACAAACGATTACCTATTATTTTGGCAATGACCATTTTGGTCACTGCGGCGGTAGCATTTTATATGTATCGGTTGCCTTCAATGTATGAATCAGCCACTACAATGGTAATTGAATTACCTAAACCCAAACCTCAATCAAATCGCGAAGTTTATATCAATCTGGGTTATGACAATAATTATGTCAACACTCAATTGAGACTATTAAAAACCCCTGAATTGATGCGCGAAGTTGTTTTGAGATTAGGGCTTTACAAGGATCCGAATCTTTTCGGTAAAGCCAATAAAGGTTTTATTGATTCTCTCCGCTCAATTTTTAATAAAGACACGACCAACGAAAATAAAGAAACATCGTTACCAGTTCTGGCAGAAAATACTGCCGGCACAAATGCGGCTGATATTTCCACTTTAACGGCTGAAGAAAAAGCTCGTGTCGATTTATACACAAATATCTTACTTGGCGGATTAAATATTGACCAAATTCCAACTACCGATTTAGTTAACGTCAGACTTCAAAGCACAAATCAGGATTTGATTCCAAAAGTTACTAACACCTTAGCCCAAGTTCACATCGAAAGAGATGCCGATAATGCAACTAAAGGTGCGGTTTCTACTTTTAAGGATCTAAGCAAATCAATTGAAGAGCTTAAAGCAAGTGTTAGTCAAAAGGAATTACAACGCCTTAATGAAATGGCTGCCAATAATTTGCCATTGACCGGTAGCGATAAGAGTGCAGACTTTAACTCGGAAAGATTACAAAAATTAAGCGGTCAATATTTAGAGGCTGAAGATGACCGGAGGAAACTCCAAGCCGAATATGATGCCGCTTCAGCAGCTATCAATAAAGGCATAACTTATGCCGGCGTTTCGAGAGATGGGGAAGGATACATTAGCAAAGCGCGTGAAAACATCCTTAAAATGAGGAATGATTTAACCACTCGACTTGATTCAATTGACAAACAAATTACAGATGCTGAAGCAAAACTGGAACAACTTCGGGTTAGGTATCAAGATGATTATAATGACGTAAAACAAGCTAAAGCTTTAGTCACCAAACTTAAAACTGACAGAAAAAATGCTGAGACAGAGGGTGAAAAGAAAATTGCTGCAACGGAAAAAAATCTTATCAAAGATGCTGCCAGTGAAACTTTAACTAGCATCCAATCAAAACTTGCTGCGGCGCAACGCCGTGTAGCAGAGTTAAAAAATGAGTATTTCTCAGCAATTGGTGTTTCACAAAAACAAGGTGTCGCCACAACTAAACTTACTACTTTAAATAGTGAAATCGATACCGAAAGAAACTTGCTTAATACTTACGTTCAAAAACAAAAAGAGATGGAATTAACCATCAGCAGTGGCAGACCTGATAATATTTCGGTCACCAGTCCTGCTCCTAAACCTGATTTTCCAATCGGACCGCAACGGAACCGCAACATTTTTATTGCGTTTCTGCTAACTTTCGGAATCGGAATCGGTTTGGCTTTCTTACTTGATTATTTGGATGATTCGGTTAAAACATCTGATGATATTGGTAAACACTTAGGATTACCAACTTTGGCGTTGATTCCGCACCAAAGTATTTTGGAAAAGAGAAAGAAAAAAGGACTTCCAGGAATTTCCAATCCTTCTTCAACGGCACTGATTACGCTCGAAGACAGTCGTTCGGCAATGGCTGAAGCATATCGGCATTTACGGACTTCTTTGTTGTTCTCATCTGCCGGAAAACCGCCGCAAACTGTGTTGGTAACATCTTCGCAACCATCCGAAGGTAAAACTACGACTGCAATCAATACTGCAATTACACTTGCCCAAGCCGGTGCAGATGTTGTTATTATTGACTGCGATTTACGGCGTCCGCGTCTGCATAGCCATTTTGGAATGGAAAATACAACCGGGTTGACCAATTATCTTTCGGGTGATAAAAACACCGATGAATTGTTAAGACCTTATCCGACCTTTCCAAAATTGAAAGTAATTACGAGCGGTCCGATTCCGCCAAATCCGGCAGAACTTTTGAGCTCAACCGAAATGAAAGAGTTGTTGCGCGATTTGAAAGGCAAGTTTAACCACATCGTAGTTGACTCGCCTCCGGCAATTTCTTTTGCTGATGCTGCGATTCTTTCAACTGTGGTTGATGGTGTTATTTTGGTGGCGATGTCAGGTAAGAGTTCGATTCAGCTTATCAAACGGTTCAAACAACGTCTCAACACGATTGGCACCAGAATTTACGGAGTAGTGTTGAACGGTATCAAACCTGATTCGCTCGAATATGGCTATTACGGTTATGGTTACGGTTATAATTATGGTTACGGCTATGATTATGATGATGAAGAATCAACGCCGAGAATGGAAGATACTAACGAAATCAATAAACAATAAAGTTGTCTAACTTAAAAATTCAGACAGGGCTTTTTCCCAATGTGGTAAGGGAGAAAGCCCAAATTTTTCGCTAAAAAGGCATTTCAAACGCGAATCACGCGGGCGCGGAGCAGGACGTGAAAGCGAATCCATCAAAACACCTTCTACCAAACCTTTATCAAATCCTTTTAATTCACACACCTTTTCGGCAAATTCAGCAAAAGTTGTGCCTTCACCTTCATTGCAAACGTGGTAAATGGCGGGCAAATCAAGCTCAGCTAATTCGCGCAACCGTTTCGCTAAATCTTTGGCAAAAGTCGGGGTGCCAAATGAGTCTGAAATCGCTTTGATTGATTTCCCTTCAGCTAAAAGTTTGTGCATGACACTCAAAAAATTTGTGCCGTCCTCGCCAAAAATCCAACCGGAGCGGACAATAATTGAACGCTCATTATTCATTCGTGAATAAATTTCCCCCCAATGTTTTGATTGAGCATAGAAACCTTGTGGATTTGGATGGTCACGTTGAGTATAAAAGTCACCTTTTGTGCCATCAAAAACGTAATCAGTTGAAATTGTCACAAAAACGGTATCAGTTCTTCGACACTCTAAAGCTAGAACTGTTGCTCCAATATTATTTGCGGCATTACAAATGTCATGATTTGTTTCCGCGCCATCAACATTTGTATAAGCCGCGCAGTTCAAAACTGCGTCAAACTTCTCACTGTCAAATAGACTGATAACTTCTGTTTGATTAGCAATATCAAGTTCCTGCCGAGTTTTTGCAACAACCTCATCACCGATTGATTGACAATAAGCAATTGCAGCTTTTGCCACCATTCCGTTTGCGCCTGTGATTAAAACTTTCATATTTTTTGAGTTTACAGAAAGTTACGGAAAGTTACAGAAAGTTTAGAGAAGTTGCAGGAAGTTTAGAGAAGCTAAAAACTCAAAAACCATCCGCAACTCCTGCAACTTCCTGTAACTTTTCTAAACTACTCCTACTTCAACTCCGTAGTGTTTTTTATAGTAATCCCGATATGCGCCGTTGCGGATGCGGTTTGTCCAATCCTGATTATCCTGATACCAACGAATTGTTTTTTCTAAGCCTTCTTCCCAGGTTGTTTGAGTTTTCCAGCCGATTTCATTTTCAACTTTGGTAGCATCAATGGCATAGCGACGGTCGTGTCCGAGGCGGTCTGTGACGTATTTGATAAGACTGTGTGGTTTGCCTAATGCGTCAAGAATTGAGGTTACAACTTCCAGATTTTGCCGTTCATTTCTTGCCCCAATGTTGTAGGCTTCGCCTGATTTTCCTTTTTCGTAAACCATCCAAATCGCGCGGGCGTGATCTTCGACATAAATCCAATCGCGGACATTTTTGCCATCGCCATAAACAGGCAAAGGTTCATCATTCATCGCGTTGGAAATCATTAACGGAATCAATTTTTCGGGAAATTGTCGTGGTCCGTAATTGTTGCCGCAACGAGTAATCACGGCATCAATACCAAAAGTTTCGCGGGCGGCTCGGACGACTAATTCAGCAGAAGCTTTTGAAGCGGCGTAAGGCGAATTTGGTTCAATCGGTGAACTTTCCGTAAAAAATGCAGTGTCGTCTTCGGGCAAAGTTCCCATTACTTCATCAGTTGAAACCTGAACAAAACGGTGCACGTTTTTGGCTCTCGCCGCATCAAGCAAAACTTGTGTTCCAATAATGTTCGTCCGCAAAAATTCGTCAGCCGAATGAATTGAACGGTCAACGTGCGATTCAGCGGCAAAATTGAAAATCGCATCTACATTTTCGGGTAAAGCATTCAAAACAGCTTCGCGGTCACAAATATCACCATGAACAAATTTATGGCGATTCGCATCTAAACCGACCAAATTATCCAGATTTCCGGCATAAGTCAGCGCATCAAAATTAATAATTTCCGTATCCGAAGTTTCGTCTAAAACAAGCCTAATAAAAGCAGAACCGATAAATCCTGCTCCGCCCGTAACAAATATTTTTTTCATAAATTCAAAAGTTGAGAAGCTAAAAACAAAAAGGTAAAAAAGTTGGCTAAATAAAATCTTACTAACTTTTTCACCCTTTTACATTTTTACTTTTTCACATTATTTGTGCAAGAGTCGCATCTCTTTGAGCAACATATCCGCGTATTTTTTTGGCGTATTGATATTTTTCAAAATTACTTTTCCGCCGTCTTCACTGGCATTGTCTATCACTAAATTTCCAAATCCTAACATTCGCTGAATGATGGTGGACGAGACAGAAACATCCTGAATTGAGCGAAGCGGAACATTACGCGAATTTTGAAAGATAAAGCCTTCGTCAATCTCAATCTTAGAATCGGTCAGCGTGTAAAGCACTGTTTTTTGTTTTAAATGATAAAAAGCCGGAACCAAAAGCAGCGAAAGTCCCGCCAAAACCGAGAACCACCAGGGAATTGTCGGATTGGTAAAAATCAGTTTATCAATGTAATAAAGCAAAACGACTAGCAAAAACGCACAAACAACAGCTCCAACATAGCCGATTTTGACAAACAGCAAGGTCGGGCGAATCGAAAAAACTTTTCTTTCGTCCTCTTCTTCTACTAATTTCTCTTCCACCAATTTTTTCGGCGTGGTAGCGATTTTCGTCAATTCTTCATCGGTAAATTGATAACCGCATTTCTGACAAAAATTAGCGTCGTCCGAATTACTTGCACCGCATTTGTGACAAAACATATCAAATCAAGTAAAAAATAAAAGGTAAAAGTAAAAAAGTCTTTAAACTAAGAGCTTCTAACTTTCGACCTTCAACTTTTTCAAACATCATACAGGATTTAGCTTTTTTGCACAAAAAAACGCGGTCAGAAACGTATCTGACCGCAATGGTTGCTCGACCAAGAGGAGAAGAGAGGTATGAGATAACTATTTATTTACCAACCTCATTCTGCCATCAGGTAAACGAACTGTTACCGGATTTGCTTCATAAACTGTCAACGGAGCAGGTGCTTTCTTTTCCAGTTTGGCAACTTCGGTAGCCGTAACTTTTTTAACTGTCTTCACATAATTCGGATTTCGGATCGAATTATAACGATTGCTGATTCGACGCACATACTCTCTGGTTTCATTATATGGCGGAATTTGCCAACCGTATTTCATTACTGCGCCTTCGCCTGCGTTGTAACCTGCGAGTGCCAGACTAACATCGCCATTAAAAGTATCCAATAACCAGCGCATATATTTGACTCCGGCATCAATATTTTGGCGTGGCTCATAAATATTTGTCACTCCGAATCGGACAGCCGTTGCCGGCATCAATTGCATTAATCCGCGGGCGCCTTTATTTGAAGTTGCGGTCAATTTAAATGATGATTCTTGGCTCATTTGAGAATAGATCAAAAGCGGATCGATTCCATATCTATTACTAGAATCAACAATATAAGAATCTATGGTGGCATCTCCGGTCGTAAAACCGCCCATCGAATTCCCGCCGGACATGGTAAGTTTGGTGTTTGCCAGAGGAGAATCTTTCAAACTTACTGCATCCTGCATATTCATCGTGGTTTGAGATGTCTTTTTAGCTAATTTTTTGGTTGGAGCGGGGGCGGGGGCTGGAGCGGGGGTCGCCGCCGGTTTTACACTTACGCCACTTGCCAGCTCAAAATTATCTATCACAAGCCGATTGCGAATTTGAGCATTTGCACTTATCACTAAGAAACAAATGGTTATAATTGTTAGTGAAAATTTGGTCATTTGTAAATTCCTAAGTTTGGGGGAGCAATTCAATGGGGTAGTTATATTTGCTGACATTCTTTAAATCTGAATGTCTCTATTTAATAAAAAGATACAAATGTTTTGATTTTCCAAAAAAAAGCAAAACATTTGTAAAAAAGTTTTAACACTTATAATTGAGAAAGAGATGTGAGGTGAGAATTAGGAGAAAAAAGATAATAGTTTTGGTTCTTAAAACCGGGTTGCTCTTCAGAAAAGCACTTCTGCCTTTCTAAAATCAATCTTAGAAAATTCGCAAAGTAATGTCTTTAAAATTTTATTAAACAAATCTTAATCTTGATAAATCATTTATTGCTTTAATTTATGAATGACTATGCTGCAAAAATACTCAATGCAGCATTTATTTTCAGTCAAAAAAGGGTTAAGATTTATAAAAAAAATGATTAAAAGTAAAAAGGACAAGAGTTAAAATTTATTATCTAATTTTGAAAAAGTTTTCAATTTACGATAGAAACCAAAAACCTTTTCACTTTTTATCTTTTCCACTTAAATTTTAAAATGCTCTATCTTTCGCAGGTCATAGGTCGTCCGATTCAAGATGTCGAGGGTGAAAAAGTCGCCGCGATCAAGGATGTCGTTGTCCGTTACGGAACAGACGATTATCCGCCGATTGTCGGTGTCATGGCACGTTATCTGCGGCGTGACTTTTTTATTCGTCGGGTGCAAATCGCCTCTTTGAATGAAAACGGAGTTAAATTAAATATTGATCTGCTTGATCTGCGACCTTTTACTCGTCGCGAAGGTGAAATTCTACTTGCCAAAGACGTTTTAGATAAACAATTGATCGATGTTGACGGCAAAAGGGTGGTGCGAGTCAATGATGTTCAGTTAATTGAAGTCGGTGACCAATGGCGTGTGTCCGGGGCAGATGTCAGTTTACAAGGGTTTTTGCGCCGTTTGATGCCAAAAGGTTTTTATGGCAATCGTCCGGTCGAAGTAATTGATTGGGCAGACGTTGGATATTTGGCAACTGAAACCGCCTCCGTTCAATTAAAATCTTCCAAAGACAAATTGTCGCGTTTGCATCCGGTTGAAATCGCACAACTTGCCGAAACTCTTTCCCCAATTCACCGCACCGAAATCGTTGAATCATTGGATAATGAGATCGCCGCCGACACGCTCGAAGAAATGTCCACCGAAAATCAAGCCCGAATTTTGGAAGAATTGGACGAAGAACGCGCCGCCGATATTTTGGAAGAAATGTCGCCGGATGATGCGGTTGACGTGTTGGGCGAAATGGACGAAGACAAAGCGCAAGAACTTTTCGACCTGATGGAAGAGGAAGAAAAAGCCGAAGTTGCCGAGTTAATGCCTTTTGACAAAGATACGGCGGGCGGTCTGATGACAACCGAATTTGTGGTTTTCCCAAAACAATTGACCGTGGCTCAAGCGATTGCGCGACTCCGCGAAATGGCGGAAACGCCGAATATGATCTATTACCTCTATGTCGTCGAAGAAGAAAACTCGTGGAAGATTTCCGGCGTTATCTCACTGCGAAGTTTGATCTTAGCTGACCCGACTTTTCCACTTTCCGAAGTAATGCGTGAACAATTCCAATTTGCGCACCCAAATGATTCTGCCGAAGAAGCCGCCCAAATCATCGCCGAATATAATTTGCTCGCCTTGCCCGTCATTGACGATTTAGGCGAAATTGCCGGAATTGTCACAGTTGATGATGCGATGGAAATTTTATTACCGAAAAATATTGATCGGCGATTACCAAGATTATTTGGGTAAGAAATTTTCAACGCAAAGGCGCAAAGACGCAAAGATTTTTTGAGATTGATTGAAAGTTTTTATACGAATTTCACCTTTTTTCAATCCGCATCTTCATCCCATATTTTGAGCGAAGCGTAATCATCGGCTGCGGAACAATTTTTTGTTCGAGATTTAATTTTAACTTCCATTTTTTGCCCAGAGCTGCCAATAACAAAACGCCTTCCATCCAAGCAAATTGTTCGCCGATACAACGCCTGACCCCGCCGCCGAATGGAAAATAGATAAACTTATTACCTGCTTCTTTGATCGCATTTTCGCTCAGCCAGCGTTCGGGTTTGAAACTTTCCGCAGATGTCCAAAATCTTTCGTCACGATGTAAAACATACATGGACATCAGAACCAGAGATTTTTCGGGGATTTTGTAACCCGCAATTTCGTATTCCTGTATTGCCAATCTGCCGTTTCCCCACGCAGGCGGAAAAAGCCGCATCGATTCGGCTAAAACCGCTTCGGTAAATTTGAGCTTTTGATAATCTTCGGGCGTGGTCGTTCGATTTCCTAAAACTGCATCAATTTCCTCGTGAAATTTCGCTTCGGCATCGGGATTGTTTGACAGCAGATACCAAGTCCAGGTCAGTGCATTAGCCGTTGTTTCGTGTCCGGCAAGAAAAAGCGTTAGACATTCATCGCGGACTTGTTGATCGTCCATCTGTCCGCCGTCGTCTTCGTCCTGAGCCAACAACAACATTGAGAGCAAATCACCTTTGTCTTCGCCCGATTTTCTCCGTTCGTTGATAATATCGTAAATTACTGTGTCTAAGGTTGTTTTAGCTTTATGAAAACGTCTCGAATGCGGCAAAGGAAGTTTCTCTAAAATATCCGCGAAAGGCAGCATCAGATAATCAAAAAGCTCAACTAAATCAGTCATTGATTTGCCGATTTCGTCTGCTTCATCCGCGACATTTGCGCTGAAAAGCGTTTTGCCGACAATGTTGAGCGTCAGGCGCATCATTTCTTTGGAAATATCCAGTTCCACTCCGTCCTGCCATTCGTTGGCCATTTTTTCGCCAAATTCAATCATGGCATTGGCATAATTAGCGATTCTCTGCCGATGAAAAGCAGGCTGAATCATTCGACGTTGGCGCAGATGCGAAGCTCCTTCATTAGTTAAAAGTCCTGAACCAAGCAATTTTTTTGCCCGTTTTAAGGCACGACCTTTTTCAAATTTGGCGTGATTCGTGACTAAAACATCTCGCACCATATCGGGATGATTGATAAAAAAGGCGAGTTGTTTACCCATTTGGAAAGTAGTTAAATCGCCGAGTTTTGACAATTTGGTCAAAAAACCAAGCCGATCTTTCATAAATGGACGAAAATGTCCGCCAAGCCAATGTTTTTTTATCGTTGGTGGTAAAAGCGCCTGAGTCATTTCACCATTTTACCAAAAAAACGGAAAAATAGCTTGACAAATTTTAGAATTAGAATTATTCTAAATCTAAGTTAAAGGTTATGGTTCAAATAAACGACAATATTAGTGATTTAGGTTTGACGAAACAACGCGAAGTTGTTTTGCAGGTAATTCGTGATTCGGACAATCATTTAACCGCCAATGAAGTTTTTGACGAAGCAAAAAGTCTGTTACCAACGATCAGTTTTGCAACGGTTTATAACTCTTTGCGTTATCTGAAAGATGCCGGACATATCGCGGAAATTCAATTTGGCAACGGCGCAAGCCGTTTTGACAAGATGACTTCGCGTCACGACCACGCTTTGTGCACTAAATGCGGAAAGCTGGTTGATATGGAGCTTGAATTACCTCCTGAATTGGTCAAGTTTGCTTCGGAGTTTTCTAAATTCAAACTTGAATCTATTGAATTGACGTTGCGCGGACTATGCCCAGACTGCAATCAAAAATAAAAATAATAAAAGAACAATAGGGAGATAAAGTAATTATGTCAGCAACAGCAACAGCTAAAGAAAATACAGTAACATTTGCCAAGGTCGGACAACCCGCACCTGATTTTAATTTGCCGTCAACCAAAAATTTGGAAACTTTGAAAGAAAACGTCAAACTTTCGGATTACAAAGGAAAATGGTTGATCTTAATGTTTTATCCATTAGATTTTACATTTGTTTGCCCGACTGAATTAACAGCTTTTTCGGACAGACTCGAAGAATTAAACGGTGTCGGCGCAGAAGTTCTCGGAATTTCAACCGATTCGGTTCATTCGCATCGCGCTTGGATCAAAACTCCGCGTGATCAAAACGGAATCGAAGGTTTGCAATATCCTCTCGCTTCGGACGTTGCCGGACGATTAGCCGCTAAATACAACATTTTGGTTGAAGAAGCCAATATTGCATTGCGCGGACTTTTCATCATCAATCCGGAAGGCATTTTGCAATATGCTGTCGTTCACGATTTGAACATCGGACGTTCGGTTGATGAAACTTTGCGCGTTCTCCAAGGATTGCAAACAGGCGGACTCTGTGCAGCAAACTGGACACCGGGACAGAAAAATTTATAAGTTTAGTTTACAGAAAGTTTCAGATAGTTACAGAAAGTTGCAGAGTTTATGATTTCAAACTATCTGAAACTGCCCGTAACTTCTGCTAGCTATCTGCAACTTTTTACGGAGTAAAATATTATGCCAATGAGAATCGGAGATGCAATTCCGAAATTTGATGGTGCAACCGAATGGCTGAATGAATTGCAGGAAACAGCCGATGATTACGTCAAAGGTGCGCCGACAATCGTTTATTTTTGGGCTACGAGCTGCGGCATCTGCAAAGAAAATATGCCCAAGTTACAGGAATTAAAAGCAAAGTATAAAGATTTAGGCTTAAAAAGCGTAGCGATTCATATGCCGCGTTATGAGGCTGATACAAATTTGGAAACAGTCAAAGCGACTATTGCCGAACACTGTATTGATGATATTTGTGCAGTTGATAACGAACATAAACTAAAAGATGCTTTTTTGAACGAACAAGGTTGGGTTCCGGTCTATTATCTTTTTGATGCGGAAGGAAAATTAAAATCTCGTGCTGCCGGAGAATTCGGCATCGGAGTTTTGAAAACCGCTCTAGAAAAGATGTTTCCGGCACAAACCCAAGAAGCAACCGCTTAAAATTTGAACAAGGGCAGTAATACAAGTAAAAAGGTAAAAGGTAAAAGGTAAAACAAATCTGTTTTTACTTTAACTTTTTACCTTTTTTTATTGCTGCAAGAGTTTTTAACCTTTATCGTTCCCGAATATATGAAAATACTGCTGATTTTTTCTATTTTCTGGTTTGTTTTTCCCGTATTTGCCAATGATAATAGGATGATTGACAATGTTCCGACCGTTCAGTTCTGTGAAATGGTCAAAAATCCCCAAAAATATTTCGATAAAACGGTTCGTGTAACTGCCGTATTTACTCAGGCAGACGAAGCGCAGTATTTAAATCATGAAAACTGTCCGCTTTCACACGATGATCAAATCGGTGTTGGCTACTCAAACACAGATGAAAGTCAACTCAAACAAAATAATGACAATATCAATAAAATTGGCTCCGTCGAATTCGGTGGTCGGGCAATTGTCACGCTGATTGGAAGTCTCAAGAACGCCTCACGTCATGATTTTGCGTGGTATCGGTATTGTTTTGACATTGTAAATTTTGAAAATGTTTCGCAAGTAATTGAAAAATATAAAGGGGAGATTGAAGGAACAATCACTTATCGGGCTGAGGTTCACGCTGACAAAGATTTCGGCATAAACTTTGTCAACCCTTATCATGCTCCCTTTCATTACGCTTTACGAATTGAATGGTTGAACTTAAAAGACTTCCCTACACTCAAAAATACTCAAACAAAACAGATAGTTTTCACGGTTTTATCCAAAGAGATCCAACAAATGACCGAAAACCGCTGGAACATGACGATTCGCTGCAAAATTATTCGGGTTGAATGAAATTTTGCAGTCGCTTCACTTTTCTGTTTAGAAAGATTCGGCTATTCTATGGCTCATGAATGTGACACATCTTTATTGTTCTGCCTGTGGTGCCGAATACGAACCGAATAAACTTTATAATCTATGCGTTTGCGGTAAGCCTTTATTGGTTGCTTACGATTTGAAACAAGCTGCTAAATCTCTGACCAAAGAAAGTTTAGCTTCTCGTGTTGCTACACTTTGGCGATACGAAGAAGTTTTGCCCGTAGTTAATAAACAGAATCAGCTCTCGCTTGGTGAAGGCTGGACACCGCTTCATCACGCAAAAAAACTGGCTGCTAAATACGATTTACCGAATCTTTATATCAAAGACGAGTCTGCTAATCCGACGCAATCGTTTAAGGCTCGCGGAATGGTTCTGGCGGTTTCGATGGCCAAGGAATTAGGCGTAAAAAAGGTGGCTGCACCATCGGCGGGAAATGCGGCGGGTGCGTTATCGGCTTATGCCGCACTGGCAGGAATGGAATGTCATATTTTTGTTCCGCAAGACACGCCGAAAGCTTTTATTATCGAGTGCGAAGTGCTTGGT
>DAORIL010000055.1:0-17180 GCA_035438525.1 Pyrinomonadaceae bacterium | reverse complement strand
GTAAGGTTCCGAATGCGGTAGTTCCTAAATACCCGGAACTGGAGATTAACAATTGAGCCAGCCAGCCGTTAGCTGCTGACCAAACAACCCCACTGGTGTCGGGCGAAACGGTTAAACTTAGCACCTGACTTCCGGTAATTAAAGCGGCTAGAACGTGACTTCCTTCGTGAACAAAAGTTGCAAAAAGTTGAAGTGGATAAAACAAATAGCTGGTCAGCGGAAAGAACCACGAAACCATATATAATCCGATACTTATCAGAATGGAAATTATAAGCAATTTTAATTGGGGACGGGCATCATCAGCGACTGAATAATTCATTTTGAAAACCTCCAAAAAACCATACGAAACATTCTATCGTAAAGTTCAGAGAATCAAAAGAAAAAAGTGAAAAAGTATTTGCTCCGATAGGTTTAAATGGAATTAATGTTTCCGAAAAATTTCTTTATCCGGCAAATCCACTTTAAACCTAATTAAAGCTTAACTTTTTCACTTTTAAAGCTTTTTACTTTTCTATTCAATTCCTTCTAAGGGAAAATAACGGTCAAAAAATTCTAGATGCAAACGGGGGATTCCGTCTTTTCCCAAACGTTTATTTCGAACAATCGAAGTCAAAGTGACGTTGTATTGTTCGCTGGTTAAACGTAAAAATGAACCGATATTGGCTTGTAAGCTTGAGAAAACCGAAGCACCGCCTAAACTTACATTTTCGGTAACCGTGGTTTCTTTCGCGATTGTATTTCCAATATCATTTAGCATTTCAAGCGTAATTCCGACAGGAATCGAATGTCTGGTATGGCGACGATCTACATTGGGAAGATTGGTTTCATCCGGATTATTTGCTGCTTCTACGATGTGCCAAAAATGTGATTCTTCACGATGGGTAATATCATAAAGTTTGGCTGGGTTATCATTATGGCTTTTAGGTGGGTGTTTTCCTATAAAAGCGGTCCCAATTGCATATTTTTCACCCAATTTTTCTTTAATCGGGATGCAATGTCTGACTAACCCCCAAATGCGATACTGTGCCTCTTCATAATCGTAATTTCGTAATTGCCGTGAAAGCGGGATTGTCATATGCACTAACCTTCCACGTTTTATGGGATGCTTTAAATTAAAGCCGGCGCCGAAGGCTGAAACATCAATTAAACGAGTTACTTCGTTCAAAGCTTTTTCACGAGTTACATTATGTTCAACCCGAATCGGGAGTGGTAAATTTATCCGTCGAATCCTACGGGCATCTTGTTCCGTGACTGTTGCCATTTTCGTTAAACCTCTAAATACAAAAATTGTGAATTCAATAAGAGAAAGATTGAGAAAACTGAGTTTGAAATCAATATTTTCAAGGGTTTGCCAATTTGCTAAAAAGGCAAATTGCCTGTAAAATTAAGATATTACTAATGGGATTTTTTTTCCAAAAAATTACTGAACTTACCTTTTGCCAATCACGAAAAAAATCTGTGGATTAATCAAAATTTAAAAAACAAAGTAAGTAAAAAGAGTCTAAAAAATGGATATAACTTTAGAAAAACAACAAATAAACATCGAAGATGAGATGCGCAAATCGTATCTTGATTATGCGATGTCGGTAATCATCGGACGCGCTCTGCCGGATGTCCGTGACGGTTTAAAACCCGTCCATCGTCGCGTGTTATGGGCTATGCACGAACTTGGTAACACATTTAACAAACCGTATAAAAAATCAGCCCGGGTCGTGGGTGACGTGATCGGTAAATATCACCCCCATGGCGATACAGCCGTTTATGACACCATCGTAAGAATGGCACAGGAATTTGCCATGCGCTATACCCTGGTCGACGGGCAAGGAAATTTTGGCTCGATTGACGGTGATAATGCTGCGGCTATGCGTTATACCGAAGTTCGGATGCAAAAATTGACCAATGAATTGCTTAATGACATTGAAAAAGAGACCGTTGATTTTCAACCGAACTATGATGAGTCATTATCTGAGCCAAAGGTTTTACCAACAAAAATTCCGAACCTTTTAGTAAATGGTTCAGAAGGAATTGCGGTTGGAATGGCAACTAAAATTCCACCGCACAATTTGACGGAGATTTTAGAAGCTACAATTGCTTTGGTAAAAAATCCCCAAATTACCATTGATGATTTAATAAAGATCGTTCCGGGACCGGATTTCCCAACCGCAGGTTTTATCTATGGACGGGATGAAATTCATCGAGCATATCGGGAAGGTCGCGGAATTCTTCAACTTCGCGCCAGAGCAGCAATTGATCGGGTTGGTCGCGCCGGAACTGACCGTGAACGCGATGCAGTTGTCATCACAGAGATCCCATACCAAGTAAACAAAGCCAGATTAATTGAGCGAATTGCGGAATTGGTTCACGAGAAGAAACTTGATGGAATTTCCGAAATTCGTGATGAATCAAACCGGGAAGGAATGCGGGTTGTTATCGAATTAAAACGTGATGCAGTGCCGCAAGTTGTTTTGAACAAACTTTATAAACTAACACCGCTCCAAACTTCTTTTGGGATCATCTGTTTGGCGATTATTGACGGACAGCCAAAAATTTTGAATCTTAAACAGGTTTTGGAGGCGTTTGTTGATTTTAGACGTGAAGTTATTCGTCGCCGAACTGAATTTGAATTGAGAAAAGCCCGAGCCAGAGCGCATATTTTGGAAGGGTTAAATAAAGCAATTGATGCACTTGATTACATTATTCCATTGATTCGGAATTCACGTGCGGTTGATGAAGCTAAATCGTGGCTGACTGCAAACTTTACAACTTTGCACGAAGTTAAAACCTGGAAAGGAATTACATCGGATAAAACGCTGGCCGGTTTTTTGAAAGACCTCGAAAAAGTAATCGGCGGAATCGGTTTTTCCGATATCCAAGCCCAAGCCATTCTTGACTTACAACTTCGCAGATTGTCAGCATTGGAACGTCAAAAAATTATTGATGAACTCGAAGCATTACTCAAACATATTGCTGAACTTGAAGCAATTTTGAATAATGAACAATTGCTTCGACAGGTAATCATTGATGAACTGCAGGAAGTAAAACGTCTTTTTGGCGATGCACGTAAAACCGAAATCGTTGACGCGGGGGTTGAATTTAAGATTGAAGACCTGATTCCGAATGAAGAAGTTGCAATTACTGTAACTAAAGCTGGTTATATTAAACGAACTCCGGTCGCAACCTACTCAAAACAAGGTCGCGGCGGCAAGGGGCGGCTGGGTGCTAAGGCAAAAAATGATGATTTTGTCGAACATCTATTCACGGCTGAAACTCATTCATTCTTAATGATTTTCACTGCTGATGGGCAAGTTTTTAAAATCAAAGTCCACGAAATTCCAGAAGGCGAATCTTCGTCACGCGGAAAAGCGGTGGTAAATCTGGTTAATCTTCCAACCGAAGCTAAACTTGTCACAGTAATGCCGGTCAAAGATTTTTCCGAAGAAGTTTACCTGACAATGGTTACGAAACTTGGAATTATCAAAAAGACTGCTTTGAGTGAATATCAAAATATTCGCGCCAATGGTATCAATGCAATAAACATTGACCCGGACGATGAATTATTGAGCATTATCCGAACCGACGGCACCAAAGAAATTTTGATTGCTACCCATGATGGAATGGCAGTTCGGTTTAAAGAAACTGATGTTCGTCCAATGGGAAGAGTGGCTCGCGGGGTTATTGGGGCAAATCTTAGAAATGGAGATTATGTTGTTTCGGTTTGTGCTTCTGACGGAACCGAAAAAATCCTTTCCATCTCTGAAAATGGCTTTGGAAAACAGACTTTGGTAAGTAGTTATCGATTGACCAAACGAGGTGCAACCGGCGTTATCAATATGAAAACGACCGATAAAACCGGAAAAGTTGTAGCAGCTTTTCCAGTCAATGAGGATTCGGAGATTATGATAATCACCCAACAGGCAAAATTAATCCGTCTGGGTGTTGATAAAATCCGAGAAACCGGACGTTCTGCGCAAGGGGTTATGCTGATCCGCACCGGCGATGATGATTTAGTTACTTCGTGTTCTTTACTTGATGTTTCAGAAGAAGAAGAAGTGGACGAATTGATCTAACCAAACAAAAACAGACAAAAAATAAAAAGCCGTGAGTAAAATCGCGGCTTTTTACTTGGACTATTTTTTGAAAATATCGTCTTTAACTGTTTCGTCTGAATTACCTGCAGGTAAATTACTTTTTGTTTTATTTTCACCATTTGCGTCGGCTAACAATTTTCTTAAAACTTCATTTTTAGGATCGGATAGTAAAAGATTTTCAAAAATCAACGCGGCTTGGTGCGAATCCTTAGAAGCTAAATCCATTTTGTTGAAACTTTTGTAAAAATTTGACCTTTGCAGAACGGCGTTTCCAAGTTCCTCTTTGGCTTTAATGTTATTAGGTTTGCTATCCAAGATTTTAGTGAAAAATTCGATTGCTTTATTTTGAAAGTTGATGGCTTCGGTAGATGATTGGGTTAAAGCAAATTTTTGATTGGTTTTAGCAAAAAGACGCCATTCTTGAGCTGTTGCCGTTGGATCTTTAACGAGCCCTTCGCTCAAATGGAGAGCTTTTTGAAAATATTCAGAGCCTGAATTAGGTTTGGTTCGTTGAAAAAATTCACCTAAAGCCAAATATGATTCGACCAAGCCGGTTTTATTTTCAAAATTATCCGGGTCATTTTTCAAAATTTCTTCCCGAATAGAAACGGCTTTCTGCAATTTGCTCAGGGCAGAATCTTTATTTTCTTCTAAATTTCCAACATTTTTTAGCGCAGCAGCATAAATGCTACTGGTTTCGGGATTTTGAAGAAGATTCTGATAAAGTTTTTCCGAAATATTCAAAGATTTTTGATACGTTTCGATAGTTTGTTTTGGTGAAAAACTGGAAATCTCGCTTTGCAGATCGCCCACTTTTAAATAGGCATTGGCAAGTTCAATTTGAAGTTTGTCATCGTTAGTTTGTTCACTGGCTAAACTGTCCAAAAATTGAGTTGCTTCCTGCACAAACATTGCACGTGTTGAAGTTGCGCCAGGTAAATTGGATATTGCTTCGTTGTATTTGAAAATTAAGCGGTTGCTAAGTTGACGGAGGTCTTCAAATCGTTTTTCTGCCCGATTCCGTTGTTGTTGGGCAATCGTAGCCTGATAAGTGGTGCCAATAATTCCGCCAATCAAGGAAAGTGCAACAAGTGAAGCAGCGGCAACACCCAATTTATTGCGTTTAACGAATTTAGAAGTTCGATAACCGAAAGTGTCCGGCCGAGCTTTGACAGGTAATCCTTCCAAATGGCGGCGAATGTCTTCGCTAAATTGTTCGGCGGACAGATACCTTCTTTCTGGTTCTTTTTTGAGAGCTTTCAAAATGATATTGTCCAAATCCCCCTTCAATTGAGAAATGATATTGGTATTGGGGGCAACCTGATTTATTACATTGCTTGGCGTTTGGGGCTCCGTATTTGAAACAACTTCCATCATTTCGATCAGTGTGTATTGCTTCATATTGAATGGAATCGTCCCGGTCATTAATTCATATAAAATCACGCCAAGCGAATAAATATCAGAGGCGGTTGTCACTGTTTCACCTCGTAATTGCTCAGGCGAAGCGTAATTTGGAGTCATCATTCCCAGTAAGGTTGCTGTTCCCTTAATTTCGCTTTTTTCCGGAGTTAAAACCTTTGCAATACCAAAATCAAGCAGTTTCGGCTCTAAATCATTAGTTATGAGAATGTTAGAAGGCTTTAAATCTCGGTGAACAACCAACCTATTGTGGGCAAATTGAATTGCTGAACAAATTTTGCGAAAAATTTCGAGACGGGTTTTAGTTGAAAGCTGATTTTTTTCGGCAAAATTCAAAAGCGTTTCACCTTCAACATACTCCATCACATAGTAGGGTAAACCATCGTCGGTCGTCCCGTTATCAAGCAAATGTGCGATATTGGGGTGTTCGAGATTTGCCAGAATCTTTTGTTCAGTCTGAAAACGGCGGAGTAAATCTGCGGTGTCCATTCCTTTTTTGACGATTTTGAGTGCTACTTTATTACCCAGATCATCACGTTCAGCCAAATAAACCGAACCCATTCCGCCTTCTCCTATTTCATTGAGAATACGATATTTACCAATTGTTTTTCCTAAAGGATCGGTGGATGTGACGACGGTATTTGGTGCAATAAATGGATCAAAAAGTGTTTCATCCTTTAAATCTTCTGCTAAAAGTTTTTCTAATTCTTCCCGAATTTCTAAATCGCCTTTACAAACAGAATCAAGAAAAAAAACTCGTTGTTCGGTTTTGAGTTCGACAACCTCATTGAAAATATGTTTAATTTTTTGCCACTTTTCAGCATTCATTTCATAGATTTTAACCTAAATAATAGAATTTGTTATTACATTATTTTCAAACTTAACTTGACGGAGAGGCATTATTTTACTAGTTTCTCAAGAGGATTAAGTTTTTTATACTTTTTGTAGTAAAAAATATGTTATTTCCCCCCACAAAAATAATCATTTTGTTGTGTATATGGTTATTGGTTTGTAATTTTGCTTGGGGAGGAGAGGTATTTCAAACTCCACAAAATGAAAAATATCTTAAAGTTTTATTTAATACAGACAACGGACTTCCTCAAAATAGTCCCACTTCAATAGTTCAAACCCCGGATGGTTATTTGTGGTTAGGAACTTTTGGTGGATTAGCCAGATTTGATGGGTTAAAGTTCACTGTTTTTACTACCACAAACACTCCCCAACTAAATAGTAATAGAATAACTGCACTTTATGTCGGTTCGGACGGAACTCTTTGGATTGGTTCAGAGGAAGGTAATATTGTGTCATATCGAAATGGCATATTTGAACTAATCAGAAAAAGTGAAGGTCCGCCTGCTGACATATTAATCAATGAGATTTTACAAGACGATAATGGCAATTTGGCAATAGCAACTTCAAAAGGGTTTAGGATTTTTAACTTGCAAACCAAACAAATGAGGGATTTTGCTCAAAGCGAGATTCTTAAGTCAAATACCGTCACTGATGAACCTTTTAGGGTAACAGAATTATTCAAAGATAATGATGGAAAAATTTGGCTGATTACAAATGGCGGATTAGTCAGTTACAAAGACGGAAATTTTATTAACTATAATGTCTTTGATGGATTACCAAATAATATTATTTATTCAGCCAAACCTAATCAAACAGGAGGTTTGTGGGTGTTAACCAGATTTGAGTTCGGAAAGTTTGAGAACGGAAAATACACAACTATCAAGAAAAATACTTCTAATAATTTTAGCACCTCTCGGCTTTTGATAAATAATGAAAATCACGTTTTTTTTACCGTCCAAAATAACTTATTTGAATTCGATGAAAACGGAACTGAAATAAATCGGATTGATTTATCAGAAGTTATGAAATCCAATATCAGGGCAATGTTCAGCAACTCAATCGGACAGATATTTTTGGGGACTGATAACGGACTAATCCAACTCAAAAAGCGTAACATCAGCACTTTTTCTACTTTTCTGAATTCAACTGCTGAGGCAACCTACTCAGTCATTGAGGACAGGGAAAAGAATATCTGGATTTCTACCGATTATAAGTTGCTGAAATGGAGAAACGGAAAGTTTGAACAAATCTGGTTTCAACCGTTAGGATTTGAATGGCAAATTAGTGCATTGGGCAAAGATTTGAACGGTAATCTTATAATACCAACAAAATTAGGTTTGTTCAGGTTTGAAAACGATCATTTTGTAAAATTTGTTGATGGTAATTTTACAATTGGTGCTGTTTCAACTTTTATAGATCGGCAAAACCGGATTTGGTTGGGTAGTTCGGTCAATGGGCTGAGAGTCATTGAAGAGGGGAAGGTTAGAGTTTATACAACTGAAGATGGATTAGTAAATAATTCGGTGGCATATATAACCCAGGATCGAAATGGCGCGATTTGGATTGGAACAAAAGAGGGGATGAGCCGTTTTGAAAACGGGGTATTTACAAATTTTACCGTTGAAAACGGCTTATCAAATAATTCTGTTCGAGATATTTATGAGGAACAGGACGGAACTTTTTGGATTGCAACCTATGGCGGAGGAATTAATCGTTTGAAAAACGGAAAATTCACGGTCATAAATTCCGTCAACGGGCTTCCGGAGGACATTGCCTCTCGTATTTTGATTGATGATCGGGACAATTTTTGGGTGATGGGCAATCAGGGAATTTATTCTGTCAGCCGAAAATTGTTAAACGATTTTGCTGATGGAAAAGTAAAACGTGTTTATTGTTCGATTTATAACAAAAATGACGGAATGGAGGTTAGCGAAGGGAACGGGGGAAATCAGCCCGCAGGATGGAAAACCAGCGATGGAAATCTTTGGTTTCCGATGGTTCGGGGCGGAGTCATCATCAATCCGAAAATTCCCCAATCATTGCCGCCGCCTGTTTATATTGAAGAAGTTACATTGAACAAAAACAAAATTCTCAACAATAAAACCGTGGAAATTCAACCGGATCAGCAAAATCTGGAGATAAATTACACCGGCATAAATTTTACCAAACCTGAACAGCTTCAATTTCGTTACAAACTTGATGGTTACGATACTGAATGGCAGGAGGTTGGATCTCGACGGGTTGCTTATTATGCCTATTTACCACCCGGAAATTACAAATTCAAAGTTTTGGCGACAACTTCTGATGGTGTTATTAGTCCGGAGGAATCAAGTTTAGAAATTGTGGTCTATGCTCCTTTTTGGCGCACCTGGTGGTTTTATTTGATGATTGTTGCTGCCATGATTTTATTGATTGTTTTAGCTTATCAAAAGAGGTTGGGAATTTTAAAAGAAAGACGCCGCAATCAGGAAGAATTTTCGCGTCAATTAATCAATGCTCACGAATCGGAACGCAATCGAATTGCAGGAGAATTACATGATAGTTTGGGACAGGAATTGCTGATTATTAAAAATTGGTCATTATTGGTGCTCAATCAAATTTCGGAAAAGGATAAAAATCGAAAACAAATTGAGGAAATTTCGGCAACGGCGACCAGGGCCTTGGACGAAACACGCAGCATTTCTAGAAATCTGCGACCCCAATATTTACAAAAATTCGGTTTAACTGAAACCTTACAAAATATGGCGAAAAAGGTTGAAGATTCCGCCCAAATAGAAATAACAATTTCCATGGTAAATATTGATGGTTTGTTTTCTCAGGAAGATGAATTAAGTATCTATCGGATTGTGCAGGAATGTCTGAACAATATTGTCAAACATTCTGAGGCTAAAAAATGCGAGTTAAAAATTAGGTTTGTGACTGGAAATATCGACCTCACAAATTCACAAGAAAAAGTTGAAATTTTTATTAAAGATAACGGCAAAGGCTTTGATTTGGCCTCAAAAAGGAAAACAAGTTTTGGCTTGGATAATATTAATCAAAGAACTGAATTACTAGGGGGAAAATATAACATCAACTCAACCCCGGGAAAAGGAACCAATATTACAATTACATTACCAATAAAATAAAGCTCGTTTGGTTATTTCATCCTTGATTGGAGCCAGGCTTTTGCCATTCGCCATTCACGTTTGACGGTTGAATCCGAAACTCCCAATACTTCTGCAATTTCTTCGTTAGTCATTCCGCCAAAAAACTTAAGTTCAATAATTTTGGCTTGAGTTTTATCAAATTCCTCTAATTTTTTAAGTGAATCATCTAAAGCCAAAACATCCAGATCCCGTTGATGAATAAAGTCTATTTCATCATCTAAAGAAACAACGGTTGCGCCACCTCCACGTTTTTGAGCATTGCGTTCAACTGCATGATTGACCAAAATACGCCGCATGGTTTCTGCGGCAATACTAAAAAAATGTGCACGATTATTCCAATCGACTGAATGTTGACCGATCAATTTCAAATACGCTTCGTTAACCAAAGCAGTGGCTTGTAAAGTGTGGTTGGAGCGCTCCTTTGAAAGTTGATGCCGAGCCAGTCGGCGCAATTCATCGTAAACAATTGGCAAAAGTTGATCTAATGCTTCACGGTTACCTTCGTTTGAGGCTTTCAAAAGTTGGGTCACATTTTCATTGCTCATAATTTTTATAATTTGTAATATTACACTGACTCATTTAGATTTGCGATTTTGGATTTTAGTTTTGCGGTGATTAGTTTATTAAATTTTGACCCTAATTCCCACTAAAATTTGCGATTGACTATTGAGAGTTAAATTATGCGTGGAACTTTAATTTTTATAACAATAATTTTATGCCTTTGGGTTGGATTTGCTAATGGGCAAGATAAAAATCCAAACGCCGTTGAAATTGGAAAAAAAACCAAAGAGGCAGAAAAAGCGAATAGTTTATTTTTGGCGTATCAGGCAGCGAAGTTTGGTCGTTTACACAATTCACCAGATGCTTTGATTTTTGCCGCAAGCATTTTGAAAACTATTGCGTCAGATAAAGTTATGCTTGATAAACAAGTCGAAGGCGGTCAAGTGGATGCAGAGACTAAAGTAAATAAAGGAAATCTGACTGCTGATACTTTTTTAAAAGAAGCAAGTATGTTAGCCAAAAAAGACCGAAATCTGTTGGGTAGAATTGAAGCTGTTTCCAAAATGACACCGGAAACAAAAGGCGCATTGGGTGGTCCGAAACGAGCCACAACCGAGGTCAAAGCTTATGCAACCGATGTGATTACGGTTCAGTTTCGCGGTGGTGAAAATGCGGTAGTCGGTGTTTCGGGTGATGGCGATACGGATTTAGATTTGTATGTCTATGATGAAAACGGCAATCTGGTTGCCTCAGACACCAATGGTTCAGATGATTGCAAAGTCCGTTTTTATCCCAAAAGAAACGGCACTTTCAAAATCAAAGTTAAAAATTTAGGTAATGTTTATAATCGCTACCTTTTGGTTACAAATTAATTTATGAAACAGTTTTTTTTCCTAATCATAATCCTAATTTTTTGTGCCAGTCTCATCATTGCTCAAAAAGCTCCGAAAAAATACGCTTTGCTAATTGGCATTTCTGAATATTCGCGGGGAGTTGATGAGGATAAAGAATGGTGGAATCTTAATTCAAAATCAGACATTGAAGCAATCAAACAAACTTTGGTCCGCAAATTTAATTTCAAACCATCTGAAATCAAAACACTTTTAACTAAACAAGAAACTACCCGTCAATCAATCCTCAATGCTTTCAAAGATTTAACTGCAAAAGTCCAAGCTGGGGACATCGTTTATTTACATTATTCAGGACACGGTTCGCAGGTTTTGGACGATAACGGAGATGAACTTGACGGATTGGATGAAACGATTGTCCCCTCAGATTACAAAACTCGTCAGGATGGTTCACGTAATCTTCGGGATGACGAAATCGGGAAGTTTCTAAACGAATTAAAAGCAAAAAATCCGGCAAATGTCACTTTCGTTTTCGACAGTTGTTTTTCGGGCACGATCACTCGTGATGGGCGCCAACTAGTGCGAGGTGAAAGCTATCGTGGAAAAATTCCAAAAATGAAACCAAATGCAGTTCCTGATGGTTCAAGCGGACTTTTACCAAAAAGTTCACTTGGCAATAATTTTGTCATTATTTCAGCCACTCGAAGCGACCAAACAGCAAAAGAAACAGATAATGATTCCAACGGGAAAATGGGCGCTTTAACTTTTTCTTTGGTTAAAGCCTTGAACGAAGCTAATCCTCAAACAACCTACCAAGATATTTTTGATCGGGTTCAAAATTTGGTTTCACAAAGAGTTGAGGCTCAAAATCCGCAAATTGAAGGTGAAACGAATGCGGTATTATTGAAAGGGACCGCCAATCCCACCGAACCATATATTTTGCTGTCTCGTGACAAAAGAACTAATGTAATTTTGCAAGCAGGGAGTTTACAGGGAATGACCAAAGGCTCAAAATTTGCCATATTTCCTGCCGGTTCAAAATCCCGAACAGATGGGAAAAAATTAACTGATGCCGAAATTATTGAAATTAATCCCACAACAGCAATTTTAAAATTGGCAGCATCGGTTGCTCCTTCACTTTTGCAATCTGCGCGGGCTTTTGAAACCGAGCGAAATTACAGCGAAACTTTACTAAAAGTTAGTTTGGGTGAAAACTTTCAAGCAAACGAAGTTCTAAATGAATTAAACAAATTTTCTTTGGTTGAAATCACTAAAAAAGATGATTGGGATGTGCTGATCAATAAAGACAAATCAGGCAAAATTATTTTGGAACGGTCCGATGGCTCAAAACTATTTGATTTGGAAAATAACGAAAATTTAGCGCGAAATATTCGCACAATACTTGAGCGGGAAATCCGTTTTCGGACAATTCGAGCCTTAGCAAATAATTCGGCTGATTTGCAAATTGAGTTACGTGCAGTGCCCGTCGAAGTTGAAAAAAGTCAAAACGGAGCCGTGACGAAAATATTGACAGATAAGCAATTAGAGAGAAATTCGGAAGGGAAATTTACTTTTTCTGAAAACGACTATTTGGCGTTAGAGGTTCGAAACAAAGGTAATCAAGATGCATGGGTTACGATTTTAGATCTAACTGCAGACGGCAAAATCAGCCCGATGTTTCCTCATCCGCGGGTGGCTATGGCTGATAATAAGATCGTGGCTGATGATAAATGGAAACGTTTACCTTTGCCATTTGTTTTTCGCATTACACCGCCGTTTGGTAGAGAAATTTACAAAGTGATCGCCACAGTTGAACCGACCGATTTTAGTCCGCTTCTGGACGAACAAATTGTTCGTGGGGGTGAAGAACGGGTGCGAAAGGCAACGCAATCCCCTTTGGGTAAAATCTTACGTTCAGCAACATTAGTTCAGCGTTCCGAAATTGGAAACGCAGAACCGCCAAATTGGACAACAGCCGAATTTAGTTTTGAGGTTAAGAAAAAATAAAATGCGGGTCAAATTATTGATAGTTATAACTTTATTCATTTTAGGATTAGTCCAAACTGATTTTGGACAGAAAGCCAAACCGCGTCAAACACCAACCCCGATCAAAAAACAAACTCAACTTACCCCAAAACAAAAAGATGAGTTAATTGCCAAAATTAATGGTTTTATTGGGAAGGGAAGTAACAAATTTAAACAACAAACTACAGAGGCTTACAACCTTTCCATCAAGGATTTTGAATCAGCCTTAAAACTAATTGATTCTGATAAAGGTAAACTTGGTTTGGATGGAAAAGCATTAAAATCGATTGTTTTGTTCAGTATCGGAACGGCATATTCTCAACTTAATCAGCCCCAAAAATCTATCCAAATTCTTGAGTTGTCACTTCCGATTTATCGAGAAGTTAGAGTTGATGACGAATTTCCAACCTTAACTTATAAACTTTTGGCGGATAATTACAAAAAAATCAATCAACATCAAAAAGCGGTTGAAAATTACGAAGTAGCAATTTTTGAATATCGAAACTTATTGTCCAAACAGAAAACCCCGGAAACGGTAAATGCTACAAAGTATGAACTTGCGGTGGTTTTAAATTCTTCGACCGAATCACTTTTAATGGTCGGAAGAAAAAAAACTTCACTTGATTCTTCAATCGAAGCGGCGGCAATTTTTTTAGAATTGAACAAACCACTCGAAAGAATTGATGCGACAAATCGGAGTGGTCGCGCCAGTCTTGAATTAGGAAATACTCAGGAAGCTATTAATTATTTTTCGTCAGCCCTGGACCTTGTAAAAAGTGAAGCAGTGCAAAAATACTCGGCAGAACAAACCAAACCCTCAGAAGCGATCACACTAAATAATTTAGGCAATACTAATAATTTAATCGGCAACAAAGCAAAAGCGAATGAATATTTTCAACAAGCACTAAAAATCTGTGAAGATTTTAATATTATTGACCCTAAGCCCTTGATCCTGACTAATTTAGGAATCTATGAAATGGGAATGGGGAATTATGCTGAAGCCATTGAGATTTTTAACAAAGCCGCAGCTAGTTCCGAAAAACAAGGGGATTTGAGAACACAATCAATAGCTTTGAATAATATCGGTGCCTGTCTGGTTGAACTTGGAAATTATGATAAAGCCGGAACCTTTTGGCAAAAGGCCATTGAAATTTCTGTTAAAATCAACGATATAGATACTACTGCCAATTTGATGATAAATTCGGCGGGAGCCTTGCTCGAATCCGGTGAAACCAAAAAAGCTCTTGAATTGGTCGAACTTGGAAAAAAATATTATGAGGTGACCAGTAATAAGCCCTATCAAGCAGCCATTTATGTGCTTTTGGCAAGGATTTACAAAAAACAGGGCGAAGTTGAAAAAGCAATCGATAGCGCTAAAAAATCATTAACTTTGACCAAAGAGGTTAATAACAAAAGACTGGAAGCGGGTGTAAACCTATTCCTCGCCTTAAGTTATAAAGAGGAAAGAGATTTAAAAAGTTCCTCACAATATTATTTTGCCGCTTTGCAAACCGCCCAACAAATAAACGAAATTGTTATCGAGGCTACTTCCTTATTGGGTTTAAGTGTTATTCAAGCTGAATTGAAAAATACTCCTTTAGCAATACTTTACGGAAAAAAATCGGTAAATCAATTTCAAACTTTACGGGGAAACATCAAAACTCTTGACAAAGAAACGCAGCTAATTTTGTTGGAAAATATCAGTCAAGCCTATCAACATTTAGCCGATCTACTAATTTCGGTAGGAAGAATCGCCGAGGCTGAACAGGTTTTAGGGATGTTGAAGGAGGAAGAATTATATGAATATGTCCGACGGGATGATAAAGTAGCCAAAGAATTGACCAGTAAACTTTCTTTAACCGATGAAGAAACTGCCGCCTTCAAACGCTACAACGAATTTTCCGAAAACATAGCTGCAATCGGCAAAGAATATTCAGAATTGGAAACCGAAAAACGGCAACTTCCATTGAATCAAACATTTTCCAAACAAGCCAGATTTGAGGAATTAGCCAAAAAACTGAAGGATGCAACCGAGGTTTTTCTAAAATTTTTGGATGAATTAAAAGTGGAATTTGGCGAAGAAAATGCCCGTGTTGCGCAGGTTGATTCAGGTTTACAAGCGATGTTAAAAGAAATGAACGCCCAAGAAACGGTGATTATTTCAACCATTGCGAGTTCCGAAAGACTAAATTTGATCTTAACAACTACCTCATTTCAAAAAGCTTACACGGTTGATATTCCTTCTGCGGATTTAAATAAATTGGTTGCAGATTTTCGTCGGGCGGTGCAAAATCCAGCCATTGATCCGCGTCCAATTGGACAAAAACTTTATAATATTTTGGTTAAACCTTTAGCAAAAGATTTAGCAGATTCACAGGTTAAAACGATTGTTTGGTCTCTAGACGGAACATTACGTTACGTTCCGATTGCTGCACTTTGGGACGGCAAAAAATATCTGACGGAAAGCTATGCAAATGACATTATTACCTTAGCAAGTCGGGATAAATTAAAAGATATTCCAACTGATAAATCGAACTGGAAAACCGTCGGGTTTGGAGTTTCTAAATCGGTAACCCTTGAAGAACTTGAAGCAGGAACACTTGTAAAACGCCAGTTTGATGCGCTTCCATCGGTTCCTCAGGAACTTTGCAGAGTTGTGTCTGATAACGAATCAATTACCAAATGCGCAGAAAAAGGAATTATCGACGGGCGCCGATTTTTGGATGACCAATTTACTTTGGAAGAATTCAAAAATCAGCTTGGCAAATTTCCGTTGGTGCATATTGCCAGCCATTTTAGTTTAAAAGCGGGGAATGACAAAAGTTCCTATCTTTTATTAGGGGGTGGAGAGGAAAGGCGTTTGACAATTGCTGAGCTAAATCGTTCAAATTCAATGTTTGTGGGGGTTGAACTTTTAACCCTTTCCGCCTGCAATACAGCAATGACGGGAGAGAAAAAAGCCAATGGAGTTGAAATCGAAGGTTTTGGAGCAATTGCACAAAAACAAGGGGCAAAATCAGTTTTGGCAACACTCTGGTCGGTAGCTGATCCTTCAACCCGGGATTTAATGAACGAATTCTATACATTTTTAAGCGTTCAAAAATTGAGCAAAGTAGAATCACTGCGCCAAGCACAAATTAAACTGATTTACGGAAAATATAGTGCTGCCGAAATTGAAAAAAAACGTTCAGATTTAGCCGGAGAAGTTCCCGCGGATTCTGCACAAATTCCTTTTCAAAAAGACGAAAATCGACCTTTTGCCCATCCATTTTACTGGTCTCCGTTTGTGTTGATAGGTAATTGGCAATAGATGCGGGCTAAATTTTAACTTTTAAAGCAACATAAATTTGTTGCTTTTTTTCGTTAATTTCCATATATTTACAAACACTTAAATCATTTCTTTCCAATCAAAAATATGACAGAAACAAAGCAAAAATCTACCGTATCCGAAGCAGTCCGTAAACATAAAGAATTTCTTTTTCCGGCAGTTGCAAATTATTACCAGGAACCAATCGCATTAGTTAAAGGCGAAGGCGAATACGTCTGGGACGATCAAGGCAATAAATACCTTGATTGTTTCGGAGGAGTTTTGACTGTGAGTGTCGGACACGCCAATCCAAAGGTAAATGAGGCTGTTATCAATCAATTGAATAAGATAGCGCATACTTCGACATTGTATGCCAATGAGAATCAATCGAATTTAGCAGAAAAGATGGCGGAGATAACGCCCGGAAATTTAAAAAAATCATTCTTTACTAGTTCAGGAACCGAAGCTGATGACACGGCGGTTTTTGCAGCAAAATTAGCAACGGGGAGACAAGAAGTCATTGTCCTCCGGCATAGTTATTCAGGCAGAAGTGCAACGGCTTTATCGAATGTGGGACATCACACTTGGCGACCGTTACCTGCACAAGTAGCAGGAATTGTTCATGCCGCTGCGCCTTATTGTTATCGTTGTCCTTTCAAACTTGAATATCCCAGCTGTGATGTGGCTTGTGCAAAAGATATTAAGGACATTATTGAAACAACCACGACTGGAGAAATTGCCGCCTTTATGGCTGAACCGATCCTGGGAGTTGGCGGATTTATTGTCCCGCCACAAGAATATTTTGAAATCGCCTACGGAATCGCCCGCGAACATGGTGGACTTTGCATTGCTGACGAAGTGCAAACGGCTTGGGGCAGAACGGGTGACAAATGGTGTGGTATTGAACATTGGGGAGTAACGCCGGACATTATGACTTCGGCAAAAGGTTTAGGTAATGGAATTCCAGTGGCATGGACGATTGCCACTCCCG
>DAORIL010000054.1:0-17325 GCA_035438525.1 Pyrinomonadaceae bacterium | reverse complement strand
CGTTTGATGACCAAAATCGGGCGAACTGATTTGGCGGAACACCCGGAAATGCAGGACAACAAAGGTCGTGTCAATCACGAAGCCGAAATTGATCAGGCAATTATGGATTGGACGCTTTCGCAAAATTATGAAGATGCTTACGCCGCCATGGTTGAAGCACAAGTTCCGTCAGGTCCTGTTTATTCAATTGCCGATATTGCCAAAGATGAGCATTATATTGCCCGCGAACTTTTTGAAGAAGTCGAAATCGAACCAAATGACACCGTAAAAATCCCCGCGGTTTTGCCGAAATTGACCGAAACTCCGGGCGGAACCGATTGGATCGGTCCAAAAATAGGCGAACATAATGAAGAAATTTATCGCGGGTTTTTAGAAATGTCACAAAGTGAATATGAAGAATTAATTGCTCAGGAAATTATTTGAGTTTGAATCAATTTAGCGTAAAATCAGAGTTATGGGACAAACTGCATTTTTACAAATCGAAATGCCGATAGGCGCGGATAAATTCAAATTGCCAAAAAGCGTAAACAATCGTTTGCAATCCTTACTTGACCGCCAAGATAGAGGTGAAAAACTCACTTCTGCCGAGAGAAAAGAAGCCGAAGGTCTGGTTGAATTGGCTGAAATGTTGTCACTTCTAAGGTTAAAGACTGAACGGAATTTGCGCGAATCACGATGAGTTATATCTCTGCTTCCTTACGAAAACTTGTCATTAGTCGGGCTGGAAATCGTTGCGAATATTGTCGTTTATCTCAAAAAGGACAAGAAGCCACGTTTCACATTGACCATATTTATCCTTTTGTTTTAGGTGGCGAAACGGTTGGAGAAAATCTGGCGTTGGCTTGTGTTTCTTGCTCACTTCGCAAAAACGCCAAGGAAAAAGTGATTGACCCTTTAACTAAAAAAGAAGTTCCGCTTTTTCATACGCGCAAGGATGTATGGAATGAACATTTTGCTTGGAAAGGTGTCAAAATTGAAGGCTTAACGGAAATAGGCAGGGCAACTGTTAAATCATTGAATTTGAATCGTCCTTTGATATTAGCAATTCGAGAGGAAGAAAAATTGCTTGGACGACAAGAAAGTTAAAGTTATCGCGGATTTTTAGAGATTTCGCAGGGGAAATACGAAAATTTAGCTAGTAAAGGTATAATTTAGCTAATGAAAGTTCTTGGTAAAACAATAAAACTATATTTAGTTGAAGGAGTTCCTAGCGGAATAATAACAGCGGAAGTAATGAACTGGACAGGAAAAGTCACAGTTTGTCCTCGTTCTCAATTATCGGAACTTGCTCAACGAAGTGAAGTAAAAAGAACGGGAATATATATACTCGCTGGCGAAGACATTGACGACTCTTTCAAAGAAGTTATATATATTGGGGAAAGTGAAAATGTATTTGACAGGCTAAAAAATCACAATTCAGATTCTACAAAAGATTTTTGGAAGAAAACGGTTATTTTTACCAATAAAGATGCAAATTTAACCAAAGGACACATTCGGTATCTTGAAAGCCGACTTATTCAAATTGCAAAAGAAGCAAACAGAGCAAGGTTAGAAAACGGAACTAATCCTGAATATACGATTTTGCCTGAATCTGATATTGCTGATATGGAGTATTTTATTGAGCAAATAAAATTGTTACTTCCTATTTTAGGTTTGACGTTTGCTCTACCTCTCTCAACACTTTCAAAAAATCAATCTACTGATAACACAACAAACGAAATTCAATTAGAATCTCCTTTGTTTGAACTAACATATGGTGGGGTTGAAGCCTATGCACAAGAAATAAACGGGGAATTTATTGTTTTTAAAGGCTCAACAGTTCGCAAAAAAGAGGACTCTTCTTTAAAAGATGGAGCGATCACACAAAGAAAAAGAATACTTAGGGAAGGAAAAATAATAGAAAGTCCGCAATCAGATTATTGGATACTTACAGAAAATTTACCTCTCACAAGTCCAAGCACAGCTTCAAAGATTGTTACTGGAGCAGAAATAAACGGAAGAAAATATTGGAAACTTAAAGATTCAAATCAAACTTATGGAGATTGGCAAGAGTCAAAATTGAATCAAATTAAAGATAAGGAAGATTAATTTGATGGCTTGTGAAAATTGTAAAAAGTTAGAGGGTGATTCAACCGAAGTTCTTGAAAATTTCGTAAAAATCTTTGAAATTATTGAAAGCGTATCAACGATAATGTCTGACGATGGAACGGCAAAATGTAGAACTTGTCAGCAAAAAATAGAATTTAGTTATGATGAGATTTTGATACCTAAGATGAGGATAAGATTTATCTGAAAAATTAAATGAATCTACCTAATCATTGCAATAACTGAGCTTAGCATTTGAGATTAGTTGCCCGTGAAATTATTTGACCTTTTAAATTTTAGATATTTATGAAGAAGCTATTATTATTTTCAATTGCCTTATTTTCTTTTGCCTTTTGCGGAATTTTTACTCATTTTTATAATCGAACAGATGATTTGTCCCTTCGCTATAATTTATGGAAAATCGGACTTTATCCGTATCCTTCAGACCATATTGCCAATGCAATTATTGCTGACCGAAATGGCGAAAAGTTAATTAGAGGAAAGACAAAAGAACAAATTAAACAAATTTTCCCAACTGCTCATGAAGATTCTCGAAACGAATATCAAAAAATGTATGAGAAGGAATTGGTTGATAATGAATATCTTTGGCTAGGTGATATGGGGGTAGTTATCATATTAGAAAATGGCGTTGGTAAAGAAATCTCCATAATGAAAGGTTAAAATGAATCTACCTAAAAAAGTTGAAATAGTTGAGGTTAGTCCGCGAGATGGTTTACAAATGCTGCCCAATTTCGTGCCGACAGCAGATAAAATTAAACTCATAAATCTCGTCAAAGATGCAGGCTTTAAACGCATCGAAGCCGTTTCGTTTGTTTCGTCCAAGCACGTCCCACAAATGGCTGATGCAAACGAAATTTTGCAAGTAATTGGTGATGATCCGAATATTGACGAAGTTGCGCTGGCTCTTAATCAAAAAGGCTATCAGCGGGCGATTGATGCAAAAGTTGATTGGATTTGTTATGTGATGGCGGCAACAGAAACTTTTTCCCAAAAAAATGCTAACACGACTATTGCTGATGGTTTGGCAATGACCAAAAATTGTATCGCAGATGCACACGCTAGTGGTGTAAAGGTTCGGGCTTCGATTTCGGTGACATGGATTTGTCCGTATGAGGGAGAAGTTCCGAAAGAGAGAGTTTTGGAAATTACCAAAGAATTAGTGGAAGCAGGTGCAGACGAAATTGCCTTTAATGATACGGTCGGAAAAGCCACACCGAATGATGTCTTTGAACTTTGCAATCAAGCCAAACAACTCTTTCCTACTCAACAATTTGCCGCACATTTTCACGATACATATTTTACTGCTTTAGCCAATATTTACGCGGCTTTGACGGCAGGTTGGAATATTTTTGACTCATCGGCGGGCGGACTCGGCGGTTGTCCGTTTTCACCCGGAGCGAGTGGAAATATTGCGACCGAAAAAGTGGTTTGGATGTTGAACAAAATGAATATCGAAACAGGAATTGACTTTGACAAATTGAAAATCTGTGCGGATTTTGCTAAAAACATTGAAACGCAAGCCAAAAAAGCAGTTTCAGCTTGACTTAAAATATGCGAAAAATCTTATTTACCATCGTTTGTTTGATGTTCACCATTAGTGTGTTTGGACAAAATGCCATCGAAGACAACAGCTTTTTACTCGAAGAGGCTTATAATCAGGAAAAAGGTGTTATTCAATATATCAACACTTTTCAACGAAACCGCAACGGCGATTGGCTTTACACATTTACCAATGAAATCCCCGTTAAATCTCAGCGTCATCAATTTAGCTACACGATTCCGGTTTTGAAAGTTGGTTCGACCAAACGACTCGGGGATATTTATCTCAATTATCGTTATCAATTAAGAGGGATGAAGGATGAGAAAGTCCTGATTGCGCCTCGTTTTTCGGTAATTTTGCCAACCGGAAAATTTCAAAACGAAACAGGCACAGGTGCAGCCGGATTTCAATTTAATTTGCCGGTTACGGTTGAACATTCCAAAAAAATAATTACACATTGGAACGCCGGAACAACGCTTACGCCGCGAGCACGAAATGTTTTAGGTCAAAGGGCGAATACCAAAGGTTTTAATCTTGGGCAAAGCACAGTTTGGCTGGCAAAAAATAATTTTAATGTTTTGGTTGAAAGTGTCTGGAATTCAAACGAAGCCGTGATTGGCACCAAACGAAAACAGACTGAATATAGTTTTCTGATAAATCCAGGGATTCGTTGGGCTTGGAATCTGAAAAGCGGAATGCAGATCGTTCCTGGAATTGCCGCCCCAATTGGTGTGGGACCCAGCAGGGGCGAACGCGGAGTTTTCCTTTATTTGAGTTTTGAAAAGTAAGTTTTATTTCCAATATGAAGAATTTATTCGAATTTTCCTCAATTTTCTTTTTAGTTGTTTTGTTTTCAATTTCAACAGTTTTTGCCCAAAAAGTCGGACCTAAAAAGGGGGCGTTGGTAATTGTTGGCGGTGGAAATATTCCTGCGGCAATTTCGGATAAATTCATTGAATTGGCAGGCGGCAAAGATGCGAATTTTGTTTATGTTCCGACTGCGCTCGAAGATGAAAATCAGAAGGATCAAAAAACGATATTCGGATTGAAAAATATTACCGTGTTGCATACGCGAGACCGCAAAGTTGCTGATACAAAAGAATTTGTGGCGGCCTTGCGAAAAGCAAACGGCGTTTGGTTCGGCGGCGGCAGACAATGGCGTTTGGTTGATTCTTATCTGGATACATTGTTTCAAAAAGAACTTTTTAATTTATTGAAACGAGGCGGAGTTATCGGCGGAAGCTCAGCCGGAGCAACCATTCAAGGTTCGTATTTGGTTCGCGGGGCGCGTGAGGGGAATACGATAATGATGGCCAAAGGTTACGAACAGGGATTCGGATTTTTGCAAAATGTCGCCATTGATCAGCATATTGACACCCGCAAACGTGAAGCCGATTTGCAAACGGTCATTACCGCCTATCCAAAATTGCTCGGAATCGGAATCTCAGAATCAACCGCAATTATTGTCCAAAAAGATTTATTTTCGATTATTGGAAAAGGAAATGTCGCTATTACTGATGGAAAAACTTATGACGGAAAACCGTATTATTTTCTGAAAGAAGGCGATATTTTCGATTTATCCAAGCGAAAAAAGAAGTGAAACTTGTTAAATTTTCACTAGCGTTTTATCATTCATTGCACTTTCCAAATTTCTACAAACGAGGCAACAATGATGAAACGAACTCTAACTGTATTTGTATTTCTACTTTTAATCCAACTTTTAACATTCGCCCAGAATAAATCCGAAACAACCAAAGATATTGTTTCTACCCGCGAGCTGGAACGCATTAATTGGATGGAGTTCAAAGAAGTTGTGCCATCCAAAATTAACACTGTTTTGTTACCGACCGGAACGCTTGAACCGCACGGAGTTATCAACAACGGGGCGGACAATACTGCGCCTTTTGGAATGGCAAAACATATTGCCAGACGCACCAACGCCTTGATTGCACCAACTTTGCCTTACGGAATTACGGGCAGTATGGAAGCCTATCCCGGTGCATTTCAGATTAGTGAAGCCGCTTATCGCCCCTTCGTTAAACAAATTCTCGAAGGTTTAGCTAAGAACGGTTTCAAAAATATCATCATTTTGAATGGTCACGGGGGCGGACAAACTGCTGTTCTGCAAGCAGTTGCGGCAGAAGTCGCACAGGAAAAAAAGGTCAGAACACTGGTCATAAATTGGTGGACGTTTGCGAGTGATGTGACCAAAGAAGTTTTTGGCGAGGATGGCGGACACGCCGGTTGGAACGAAACGGCTTTTGTGCAGGCAATTGATCCGACTTTGGTTCATCCCGAAAAATACAAAGATGAAATGGCAACACCTTATCCGGCGGCGGGAACTTGGTCTGCCGTGCCTTTTCCGTCATCAATCGGACTTTACCAAAAAGGACAGGGGTATCCGAAATTTGACCAAAAGAAAGCAGATGAATATTTTCAAAAAGTAACGGATAAAGTGGCAAGTTTGATTGAAGAAATTGTCAAAAAGTGGGATTTAGCCGGCGTTTGATTGTGGAAAAAAAGAAAAAATCAAATGGTTCAAGTCTTAGCAATTGTGTAAGTTTTGGGCTAAAATATTATAAAACTTGCATTTAGTTTAAGACAAAGGATTAAAAATTATAGTGAAAGCAAAACCATCATTCGTTAGTAAGAGAATTCCGCTTTATTATCAAATCGAGAATGTTTTGCGGGAAAAAATAACGTCGGGCATCTTTGTAGAAGGGGAGCGTCTGCCAACGGAACTTGAATTGATCGAGCAATACGGAGTTAGTCGAATTACTGTGCGTCAGGCGTTACAGGCTTTAACAGAAGACGGATTGATTGATCGTAAACAAGGTCGTGGCACTTTTGTTGCCGAGCGAAAATCGAAGAAGCGTAAGTTTTCAGGAGCAATTCATTTGACCGGCTCTTTAGACGAATTGATTGATCTGGGAATAGATACGCCCGTTAAAGTGTTGGAAATGAATCAGGTCGAGGCAGATTTTTACGAAGCTGAAATTTTACAAATCAAAGTTGGGTCTCCGATATACCGTCTGAAACGGTTACGGCTCTATGAAAACAAGCCTTTTGGTTTGATCATCAATTATTTGCCGGAATCGATCGGTTCACGGTTGACGACTGACGAGCTTTCATCCGGCGCGTTGCTTCATACGCTCGAAACTAAACTTGGTTATCATCTGGAATCCGCTCGTCAGGAAATTAAAGCCGAATTAGCCGATCCTTATATTGCAAACCTGCTTGAGATTCGGGTTGGAAATGCTCTTTTGTCAATTGAAAGAACTGTTTATGCCGACGGGAAAATTCCGGTTGAATATGTTCAAATGCTATATCGGAATGACTTGTATGGTTATTCGGTCAACCTTATTCGAGATAAAAAGTAAAAGATAGTAAATCAAAGTATTTGTTCAACTTTTTGAGAATCCAGGAGAATATTTCAAATGAAAATAGCAGTTTTGGTAGTTGGGATTTTAGGCGTTTTACTTGGTTTGATCGTCACGGTTATTTCGATCGCCTTGCCCGAATTAACCAGTAATAAAGTTAATTTCAACGAGGCTTTGCCCGGAATTATAATCGGCATCGTGATTCTGTTTTTCTCGGCAATTATTGCTCTTGTTGGACTTATTTTAGTTCTGAAAAAGAAAAAGCAATAGCGGCTCTTTTATCCAATCCACAATTATGTTCATAAGTTTTCGTCAATTAGGGAAAGGCGATGCACTGCTTTATCGAAAAATTCGCCTGGAATGTCTGAAAAATTTTCCAGACAATTTCGGCTCTACTTTTGAAGAAGAAAGTTTTCATGAGCGGCTTAAATTTGAAATTTTTTTGACCGAAGAAAACACGGACAATTTTATGTTCGGTGCGTTTGATGGAGAAACTTTGATTGGGATTTGCGGTTTTTCCAGAGAGCCAAGAAGTAAAGCCAGACATCGTGGAGAGATTGTCCAAATGTATGTCAATCCTGCCTTTGCCGGACAAAATATCGGATTTGATCTACTGCAAAAAACTATAGAAAAGGCATTAGTAAATTCGGAAATTGAACAGATCGTTTTAAGTGTGGTAGCTGAGAATAAAAGCGCAAATAAACTCTATGAAAAAATCGGTTTCGTCCAATATGGGTTTATCACAAACTATTTCAAACAAGGAGAAAAGTATTGGAATCAGCGTTTTATGGTGTTGGAACGATGAAAAAAAGACTCATTAGGAAACATTTATTAACTTCTGGAAATAATCACCTATAACAAAAAGGAAAGTAATGACCGAAAGTAAACAAAGCCGCAGATTTTTTTACGGATGGGTAATTTTGGCAGTTGGCGTTTTAGCCCTGATTGTCAGCAACGGGTTAGCTATCTATGGAATTCCTGTTTTTTACAAATGGATTCGGGAAGATTTTGTTACCAGCGGAGCAGTTGATGCTACTAAAGCCGAAAGTTTTATTGCTTTTGGGGCGACTCTGACATTTTGGGTGGCAGGAATTTCTTCTCCTTTGTTGGGCTGGCTCATTCAAAAATTCAACCTCCGCATCTTAATGATTACAGGTTGTGTTATTTTAGGCAGCGGACTTTTGCTTCATTCTCAAGCCACTTCGCCCTCCGCCGTTTATTCAGCCAGAATTTTGATGGGAATTTCATTAGGATTGGTCGGGGTTTTGCCAAGCACAATACTGGTTTCAAATTGGTTCGTCAAAAAGCGCGGAACTGCATTAGGAATTTTGTTGACCGGAACGAGTTTTGGCGGAATTGTGATTCCCCAAATTGCCAATCCGTTGATTGAAAAATTTGGTTGGCGAAGTGCAATGATGACGGTTTCTCTCATAATTTGGGTGATTTTGTTACCGGCAATTATTTTTTTAGTCAAAAATCAACCGGGGGATATCGGGCTTTTTCCTGATGGCGACACAGAAAAAACTGAAGAAAAAGAAGATAAAGATTTAGTTTCAACCAATGATGGAATGAGTTTGTCCGAAGCAATAAAAACGCCAATTTTTTGGATTCTGGCTTTATGTTCGTGCCTGGTTTTTTATCCGATTTTTGTTACCGGGCAGCAATTCATTTTGTATTTGCAAACGCCGAAAATTGGTTTGACGGCTCAGCAAGGTGGTTATGCACTTTCTGTTTTAGCTGCAGTTAGTGTTGGCGGAAAATCCATTTTTGGTTTTTTGAGCGATAAAAATTCGCCGACTTGTGTGATGTTGATTTGTTGTTCATTAATGTTTTTAGCTACTCTCATTTTATTCTCACTGACTGCCGGGACAGCATTTATCTTTTTGATTCTGTTTGGTTTAGGCTATGGCGGAACTTTTGTTTTGTTACAAAGACAAGTGGCGGATTATTTTGGTAATCGTGATTATCCGAAAATTTTGGGGGTCATAACTATAGTTGAAACATCAGGTGCGGCAATTGGTGGAATTATAACCGGAAGACTTGCAGATGCGGCAGGCGGCGATTATACAAACGCTTTTTATGCTGTAATTGTAGTAACAGGGTTAGCCTTGACTATGACGGTTTTATTGAATATTTTGGTCAGGAAAAATAAGGTAGCAACTATATGAATCTGACTTTTTACAAAACTTGTTTCAAAATAACAGCAATTGGCAACATTATCGGTGCAGTTTTGGCTTTTGCTTCAGTTTCCAATCATCTTGAAATGTTTTATGGGGTGACTGATCCAAATACGATGCTCAAATTTTATCATTACAATCTCTGGTCATTTGTTTTGATGTTAGGCGTTGGTTATTGGTTTTTGGGAAAAGAGCCTGTCAGAAATCGTGTTTTAGCTTTGATTGGGGCAGTCGGTAAATTATTTATAGTGGTTGGTTGGCTTTACCTTTTATCAACCAATCAAGCCAAATCTTTAGTCATTTTGGCAATTATTTACGACGGGTTTTTCGGAATTGTGATGGGAATTTTTTATTGGCAAACAAGAAAGGAAGTCTAAACAAATTGTCTAAACTTCCTTAATCTTTTACCTTTTCGGAACATCTTCACCGATTGTCCAGACCACAACCGAACTCGAAAGTCCTAAACCTGAAAGCCGTCCTGCCATCATCACGATTGTTTCATTAGGTTCAACACAATTATCTAAACTGAGTAGTTTTTTCTCGCCTGATTTGAGCATCGATTCGGTTGAATCTCCGGCTTGATGAAACATCGGACGAACTCCCCAGATCAGAGCAAGCTGATTTTTGACATCGTGCGACGAAGTGAGCGCAAATGTCTGCAGTCCTGAACGAAAAGAAGACATTCGATGCGCCATTAAACCCGACTCCGTAAAAACTGCAACTTTTTCGGTTCCGATTTCTTTAGCAGCGTAGGCGGCGGCTCGGCATAATGCTTGTGATGTTCTACCCGTTGGCGGTTGGTCAAATTTGATGGGTCTTTTTAAATATTTCGGTTTGATTTGTTCGGCAGAATCAATAATTTCCGCCATTGTTCGCACCGATTCAACCGGATATTTTCCGCTCGCAGTTTCGGCAGAAAGCATTACGGCATCAGTTCCATCCCAAACAGCATTTGCCACATCAGAAGCTTCAGCGCGAGTCGGGAACGGATTATCAATCATTGTTTGCAGCATTTGGGTTGCCGTAATGACAAATTTATCGTTGGCGACCGAATGCTGAATAATTTCTTTTTGATAAACAGGAACTTTTTCGACGCTGGTTTCTACTCCCAAATCGCCGCGAGCAACCATCACACCATCAGTTGCTTTGATGATTTCTTCCAAATTTTCAATTGCCTCAGCTTTTTCTATTTTAGCTACCAGCAAAGGTCTGCCAACTTCGCGTTTGTTCAATTTCCTGATTAAATCTTTAACTTCGCGGCAATCTTGGGCTTTACGAACAAAACTAAGCGCAATGTAATCAACATTTTGTCCGATGGCAAATTCTAGATCCACTCTGTCTTTATCGGTCAAAGAAGGAATCGGCAAGGTTGTGTTGGGCAAGTTAATTCCTTTGCGTTCTGCCAACATTCCACCAACCACAACCCGACAATGAACATCTTCGCCCTCAATTTTTTCGACCTGGAGTTTTAAGGCTCCGTCATCAAGTAAAATTGTTTCGCCAACATTGACGAGCTGGGGCAGTTCGGTAAAAGTGGTTGAAACTTCGTGTTCATTTCCGACAATATCCCGGGAGGTGATGATAAAAGATTCACCATATTTTAGTTCAACGGATTTTCCGTCTTGTAAATGCCGGGTGCGGATTTTGGGTCCCGAAAGGTCAACCAAGATTGCTAATGCGGTTTGACAGGTTTGGGCGGCAGCACGGGCGTTACGGATTGATTCTGCGTGTTCTTCGTGTGTTCCGTGCGACATATTGATTCGCACTGCGTTTAATCCCGCTCTGATAAGTTGTTCGATGACTGCCTGCTGACGTGATGCAGGTCCGATAGTGGCTAAAATTTTTGCTCTTCGCATAAAAACTCTATTTTGCCACAGAGTTGGCTGAGAACACAGGGGAGAAAGTAAAAAAGTGGAAAAGTGAAAATGTGAAAAAGTGAGAAAGTGAGGTGAATTTTAAGTTTTTGCATTTATTGAAAATCAAACGTCTTATTGTGAGGGCTCTTTTCGTCCGCTCTGTCATTTTTTAACCACAATCGTTCCCGCAATGTAATCGTGTAAAGCTCGATGTTTTTCAGTAACCAGTAGGGAAATTGCGTTTGCCAGATTAAAAAGCGACAAGAGCCCAGTTATTAAAACCAACAGATTTTTAGCCACCCAAATATCATTAGAACTCGCAGTTCCTTCTGATATTTGCGGATTACTGAAATTAATGGTCAAAACTAAAACAATCAAAGCCGGTAAGCTTCTCAGCATTGCTTGGAAAAAAGTAATCGGTTGTTCGGAAATATCTAAAACCTTAATTTTGAACAGCATTTTACCAAGGGTTTGTCCAAAGTAATAGTGCATCAGAATGTAATATGAAACTCCAATGAGTTGGAGAAGAACCTGTCCCCAAAAAGTAGTGGTCATCCATGGATTACCGCTTAGAAAAAAGAATAATAAACTGTCAATTATTGTTGCCAAAAATCTTGCGCCGATGGTTTGATATTTATCCATAATTATTCCCCTAATTCCTTTAATTTGAATAATAACAGAAATTATAACGATGTTATGAGTTTAGTTTCAACATTCATCATAACAACAAGCCATTCTACGAGGCGGTTTTGGTTTTCCTTTAGCAAATTTTATATCTTTTCGTTCCAACGTTGGTGTTGCTTTAGGAATTTCAGCACCTTCCGGAACGCTCCATATTTCCATAAGGAATCTTTCTCGGAATCCACCATCAACTAAAACAAATCTATTATTCGAGACTTTATAAACCATTTTTAAGTAAAGTGGAATTTCTTTAGCCCTATTCAAAGCATTTCCAAATTGAGGATTTTCTATAACTTTTTCATATTTTTGCGATGTTAAATCAAAGTTTGTAAATTCTCTCGGTCCTTCATAAAAGATTATATAGATTTTATTTTGCGGTTTGTCTTTAATCCAAATTTGATAAATGTTACCTAATTTAGAATTGTCCCCACAGTAAAAATATCCAAACTCATCAATCTTTTCAGAAGTTTGAGCAATTAAAGAAGCTGTAAAAAATAGAAATATGAAACAAAAAACAGCAATCTTCTTCATAAATTATTCCTCCAATTCATTCAATTTCTTCAAATAATTCATTACCGTAGCGACAAAAGTTGAATGCGACCAAGTGAGAGGGGCAACTGAAACGCCTTCGCCTGTGAACGGATTGACCTGTTCGGCTAAAACTCCCGAACGAAGCGCACGTTGGCAAGTCCATTCTAGAATCTCAAGCGCACCTGTTAAATCTTCTTTTTTCTTGGCGACGGCGATGCGATAATCAGCGAGCCAGAGGGTGCAAATAAACCATGGATTTCCGGTTATTTGATTAGAAACCTGCATATAACCATCGTTTTCAAACCGAGCTACCCCACCAATTCCGGTTGGAATCCAAAGTTTTTGCTCGATCGCCCGCATCGTTTTTCTGATCTTTTCATCATCTATCGAAAATGCTCCGAAATAAAATAAAGCATAAATTTCGGCACCAATGGCAGTATCGGCGTGAAAATTTATATCATCCTGAGTTTCCAAAGCCCGTAAAAATCTGCCAAGCTCATTTGAATAAAGGTGTTCACTGATTGCTTCGATTACATCATCAGCCGCTTTTTCGTAAATCTCACCGCGCTCAGTTTCTCCAAAAAGATAAGCAAATTTACTTGCTGCCTGAAGTCCGCCAACTAGCGTTCCGCAAGTAAAAGCGTGAACGCCGCGACGGTCTTCCCAGAGATTCCAGCTTGCTTTCGGCAATCCGTTTTCATCCCGAAATTTGAGCATAAACTCAGCACAACGAATAATTAGAGGACGATAGAGGCGGCGGATAAATTCAATGTCGCGGTAACGATTGTAATGCTCCCACAATGCCCAAATGACAAGGGCAGTTTCATCTTCCTGGATCGGAGTCAATTTGCGTTTTGCCCATTTATCCCAGCTCGCATGCCAACCCGACGCAGGTGTCCCGTCAGGATTATATTTTTGCAGAAAGTATCCCTCAGTATGCAAAATTTCACCACAGAATTTAAAGAATTTTCGAGTCAAATGCGAAAACCCGGCCAGATCTAAAGCATTAGCGACCAGTGCACCGTCACGAGTCCAAAGATAGCTATAATGATCGGTGGCGCGTTCGGTGACATCCGAATCATTAGCGGCTAAAATTGCCCCGTCATTATCAATTTGAGTGCGGATAATGAGCAAAGAGCGTTTGAAAAGGTCAATAATTTCGGGCGATAAACCATCAAAATCCGTTTCATTTTTATTAACCCAAGCCCGCCAATAATTTTCGGTGTAATGCAAAAATCCGTGTGGCGTTTCTTCTTTGACCTGATTGTTTAACTGAACAACTTCGTCATAAGATTTTCCGGCACAGATCCAATAGAAAAATTCTTGGGTAGCTTGCGGGGCAAGTGTGAATTTAACGCAAAGTGTTGAATCTACTGAGCCTTCGGTGATTGCGCCACCGTGCAAAATTCCGTCTTCGGCATCACGCCAGGTTCCTTCCTGATCACGAAACGCCTTTCTGCCTGTGGCAAATTCGTCAAAATTCGGTTCGGTATTAATTAAAAAATAACGGTCGCGTTTGTAGTGAATCAGACTTTCGCTTTCGGGGTCATAAAATCCGGTATCACCGATATTACTTTCGGAAATACGAAAATCCTGATGAAGAAAAACTCGCACATCGCGCACTTTATCAAGCAAATTACTGACGCGAACCCGCCGCAAAAAAATATTTTCGTGACTGGCCACAGTATCATTTGAAACGATTTCAAGCCCGAGAGTTTTGTTAATCAAATGAACATCTGTAACTAGCGTTTCAGATAAATATTTGAGTTCCCGCGTCCATTCGTCTTCATAAACCCAGGAAAAATCGCCATCCGCCCAAACTCCAAAGCGAAACGGATAACCCTCCGTGTGATTTTCCTGTCCAACATGCGGAAAATAAATGTCGCGAATCTGATATTTTTCGTCAAAATTGACGAGTAATGAACCGTTTCCTACTGGAATGTCTCTCATATTTTGGATTGCGGATTTTGGATTGCGGATTTGCGTGTTTCAGGAGTTGTTTCAGTCCAAAAGTTTATGTCAAGGTTTTTTTCTATATCTTTTACAAAAAAATCCTTTCCTTTTTCAAAGGGTTTCCAACCATTTAAAAGTCCATAATCAATAACTTGACGAACAACCCAAGGTGTAAAGATTCCAGGAGTGATTATTAAAAAATCGCGCAACTCATCACTTGAAACCAAGCCCTTAAAATAAAGACATAAATTATCGTAGTTAAAATCACAAACCAAACGAGAATTACTTTTTTCTTCTAGCATTATAATTAAACGCAAAACTTCCGCTTGGAATTTATAAGTCCAATAAAACTCATCTTTCCCAACTATAATTTTACGTTTACCTTTCTTGCTGATAGCCATTTCAATTTGTTTTTACCGCTTTTTCTACCGCTGAATCCAATTCTATTTTAATTTCAGGACTAAAACCTGTGATTTTGGTAATCATTTTACCTTTTCGGTCAAAAATTGCGGTTTGCGGAATTGTGTCGTCATTGCCGAAAATAAAGCGAATTAGTTGATCTTCAGGGGTTGCGATGGGGTAATCAATCTTTAGTCTTTCAGCAAAGGCGGGAACTTTTGGACGGTCTTCGTCACCGCCGACGTGTAATCCGACAATTTCAAGATTTTCTTTGCCGTATTTTTTTTGCAATTCTTTGAGATGCGGAATTTCCTGAATACAAGGCGGACAATAGGTTGCCCAAAAGTCAAGAATTACAGCTTTTCCCTGTAACTCTTTTAATTTCTGCGTTTGTCCGTCAAGTTTTGCCCAATACATTTCTTCGATTGGTTTAGTCGGCGGTAAGGGGGCATTAGTCTGCGGAACATTATTGATCGAAACGGGCGAATTAGAAACTGCAACCGGGGCAGCCGCCGGACGACAGGCTGACGCAACTAAAAAAGCAAAAGTAAAAAGGCAAAAAGTAAAACATCTCATAATTTTCAGAATCATTTTACACAAAGAAATTAAATCAGAACAGCCTAGATAAAATCTTTGCGCCTTTGCTTCTTTGCGCCTTTGCGTTAAAAATTGTTCTAGTGAGTTTTTACGGACCAAAAATTTCAAAATATTTTTCCAATCCCCAAAATATTGGCAAAGCGAAATTTGCCAATGCAGTTGGGACAAATGCAACTTTTGTTTGCGGATGCGCCTTGCGTTGGACATTGCAAATTATTGAACGAAAAGTGGTTGAAGCAAAATTCCAAACTAATGGCTGCGGATTTATGATAGCGGCGGCTGATGTTTTGGCGGAAAATATTATAGGTAAAGAGCTTGCAGAACTTCACGGTTTAGAGAATTTAGAAACTCAAATTGAAACAGAACTCGGCAAATTTGCCGCAAATCGTCAGCATTGTCTTAAACTTGCCATCGAAACTTTGCAGGCTGCTTTTAATGATTTTCGTTCCGCACAGCTTGAAGAATGGTCAGGCGAAAAGGCTTTGATTTGCACTTGTTTTGGCGTGTCCGAGGAAACAATTGAAAAAGTAATTGCCGAAAATTATTGTGAGAATGTTGAAGAAGTTTCGCACTTCTGCAATGCCGGAAGCGGTTGCGGTTCGTGCCAAATTTTAATTCAAGAAATTATTGATTCAAAATCAATGATTTGACTATTAAACTCAATCGGTTAATATATTTACCGTCAAGTCGAAAGGCTTGATTCATTGAAAATCAAGAAAAGGAGGTGCAAAACAATGGAAATTCTGTTGTTAATTTTCAAAGTTTTCCTTTTTGTTTTGGAAACAATATTCGAGTTGTGGAAAAGACAAACAAGAAAAGCGTTAGATGCTGAAATCATCCAACGCCTTGAAAACATTGAAAATCAAGTTAGGAAGTTAAACCCCTAGCTTTTCTCTGTGAGAGGATTGCAGTCCTCTCACTCTTGATTTTCACTTATTTCCTGCCAAAAAGCAAGAATCTATTTATTCAAATTCAGTTATGTTATAATCCAATTTGTTTTTTTACATATGGACGAACCTGCAAGTAGCTTTTTAGCTTTTTTCTTTTTTAACGAAGAACCGATTTCATTCACAACGGCAGCAATCGAAATTCTTTTGATGCTTGTTTTAGTTGCCCTTAACGGTTTCTTTGTCGCTGCCGAATTTTCTCTGGTCTCTGCCCGCAAATCAAGACTTGAAATAAAAGCCGGAGAGGGAAGTAACGGAGCCAAAGCCGCCCTTCGTTTGTTGGCTAATCCAACTCTTTTTATCTCTGCTGTTCAGCTTGGAGTCACGCTTGCTTCACTGGCTCTTGGTTTGGTTGGTGAACCGACAATTTCCCGAATTCTGGAGCCCATCGCCGAAAAAATTGCCAGCGAAGGGACGATTGGTTATGTGACGCATATAATTGCTATCGTCATTTCGTTTACTCTTGTAACTTTTTTGCACATCGTTTTTGGTGAACTCGTGCCGAAAATGTTTGCATTGGAGCGAGCCGAATTTTTTGCGACGATTGCGGCTTTACCATTGGAATTATTTGCCAAAGTTTTCTCGCCTTTTTTGTGGGTTTTTAATAAAGTTGGAGGCGCAGTCGGTAAACTTTTGGGACTCCATGCCTCTTTGGATGAAAGTGCGGTTTATACCGAAGATGAAATTATCCAACTGGTCAAACTGTCGCACCAAAGCGGACATTTGAACGAAGAAGAAGAAGAATTAATCAACAAAGTTTTTGAATTTTCCGACACGACGGTTAAAGAAGCGATGATTCCGCGCACTGAGATCGTGGCGATTCCAATTACTTCAAATTTAGAAGATATTGCCAAGGCTTTTCGTCAATACGGCTATTCGCGTTTGCCCGTTTACGGCGAATCTCTCGACGACATCAAAGGCGTTTTGCACAGCAAAGATGTGATGCAATATTTTCTGGTCAAAACCCGTCTGTTCAAAATTGAAAAAGTCGTCAAACCACCGTTCTATGTAGTTGATACAGCTAAACTTGAAGAAGTTTTGCGCCAGATGCAGAAAGGCAAAACCCACTTTGGTTTTGTTGTGGATGAACACGGCGGAGTCGAAGGAATTATCACGCTCGAAGATCTTTTAGAAGAAATTGTCGGCGATATTTCTGAC
>DAORIL010000053.1:0-17352 GCA_035438525.1 Pyrinomonadaceae bacterium | reverse complement strand
AATTTTTCGTTCAACCCCGACTAAATAAATTAAATCTGTATCGCCAATCACCCGCGCTTTATGAAAAACGTTGGCTTTGACCAAATCTCTATCACCCGCTTTCAAAAGATAGGATTGATAGCGTCCCGCAACATCTACTGTAATTTCCAATTCACCGCTAAGAATCCAATGCACCTGATCCTCGCCGTGTGTGTGCCAACCGTAATTTGCTCCTTTTCGATCAATCCATTGGAAAACCGAATATCCTTCTCTTTCCAACTGCAACCGTAACATCGAAGGACTCGGAGCAGAAAAACCTCTCCAACGTTGAATATCACCAATTGCCATAATTTTCACCTCTTAACAATAAAATAACGCAGTTCTCAACAATAGAAAACCGCGTTTTGGAAAAGATTGAAATTGTTTTGAAAAATTTAGTCCGTCACGGCACCTAAACTAGCTGTCGAAACGAGTTTGGCGTATTTTGATAAAACTCCCGTCTTATATTTAGGATTGGGTGCTTTCCAGAGTCGGCGGCGCATTGCTAATTCTTCGTCGGAAATATTAAGTTGCAAAGTTCGAGTCGGCGCATCAATCGTAATTGAATCGCCTTCTTCAATTAGCGCAATATTTCCGCCGACAAAGGCTTCGGGGGCGACGTGACCGACAACCATTCCGTAAGTTCCGCCGGAAAATCTGCCGTCCGTAATCAAGCCGACTGCATCGCCCAAACCTGCTCCGATAATTGCCGAAGTCGGGGCGAGCATTTCACGCATTCCGGGTCCGCCTTTTGGTCCTTCGTAGCGAACGACAATCACATCTCCTGCCTGTATGTTTTTGGAAAGAATAGCTTTCAAGCATTCTTCTTCGGAATCGAAAACTCGCGCGGGACCTGTGATTGAAGGATTTTTAACGCCCGTAATTTTGGCAACTGCTCCTTCTTCGGCTAAATTTCCGCGTAGAATTGCCAAGTGACCTTGGGCATAAAGCGGCTTATCAAACGGAAGAATTACGTTTTGATTCGGGGACGGTTCATCAGGAACATCAGCCAAATTTTCGGCAACGGTTTTGCCTGTAATCGTGATGCAATCGCCGTGTAATAATCCTGCTTTGAGCAGCATTTTCATCACCAAAGGAATTCCCCCCGCTTTGTGTAAATCAGTGGCGACGTATTTGCCCGAAGGTTTTAAGTCGCAAAAAACAGGCACCTTAGCACGAATTTCTTCAAAATCATCAAGTTTCAAATCAACTTTTGCCGAATGTGCAATCGCCAGCAGATGCAAAACGGCATTTGTCGAGCCGCCGACAGCCATAATAACGGCGATGGCATTTTCAAAAGCCTTGCGAGTCAATATTTTACGAGCAGTCAGATTATTTTTAACGGCTTCAGCTAAAACTCGTGCAGATTCCGCGGTGCTTTCGGCTTTTTCGGCATCTTCCGCCGCCATCGTCGAAGAATACGGCAAGCTCATTCCCATCGCTTCGATTGCCGATGACATCGTGTTGGCGGTATACATTCCACCGCACGAACCTGCGCCGGGGCAAGCGTGTTTTTCGACTTCGGTCAGACGTTCATCATCAATTTTTCCGGCGGCATGTTGCCCAACCGCTTCAAATGACGAAACAACCGTTAAATCTTCACCGTCCAAATGCCCTGCTTTGATTGTTCCGCCGTAAACAAAAATCGAAGGAATATCAAGCCGAGCCAGCGCAATCATCGCGCCAGGCATATTTTTGTCACAGCCGCCGATAGCTAAAACGCCATCTAAACTTTGCCCGTTGCAAACGGTTTCAATCGAATCGGCAATCACTTCACGGGAAACAAGTGAATATTTCATCCCTTCCGTTCCCATCGAAATCCCATCACTAATTGTAATTGTCCCAAAGACTTGCGGCATTGTTCCGCTTTCTTGTAAAGCTGAAATAGCACGTTCAGCTAACGGCTGAATACCCGAATTACAAGGCGTGATCGTGCTGTAACCATTCGCCACCCCGATAATCGGTTTAACAAAATCCTCATCCGAAAAACCAACTGCGCGGAGCATCGCCCGATTTGGCGAACGCTCAACACCCTGTGTAATAATGCAACTTCTACGATTGAATTTCATAAATTGAAAGTGAAAAAGTGAAAGCGTGAAAAAGTGAAAAAGCCAGTCGGTAATCAACCAACTTTTTCACTTTTAAAACTTTCCACTTTTCGGCTTTAAACAGCCCAAAGATGTTTTTCTTCGTTGTAATGGAGCCAGAAATCTGAATTTTCTCGCCATTCGGGACGATAGTTTGTAGCAACTACAGCCAGCGTTTTCTCTAGAGCGATGGCAGAATGTTCGATATTTGGCGGAACAACTAAACTTTGATTTGATTCGACTACAAACACATCTTCGCCAATAGTTACTTGCCATTTGCCAGAAACAACGTAAATTATTTCTTCGTATTCGTGCGAATGAGGCGTGGTAATTGTATCTTCCTCCAGTTCAACGTGCGCCATCATCAATTTTTCGCCAACCGCCACGCCTCTATCGTAACCATTTGCAACTGTTCGGGTTGTGTGTTCGTTATCCCAATCGTAAAATTTCATTGTCATATTATTTAAATTGAATTAAAGATTTGTTGAGAGCAAACCTAATTTCAATTTTACAATGTTTTAACCATTCAATCCATCAATTTTTATGATAGGCAAAAGTTCTCTTTCGTATTGTTCTCGCTCAAAAACAAATGGTTTTAAGTCGTATTCGTAATCAAAGTGAAACTGTGCAAAATTTGACCAAGTAACTGTCGTGGGAGTCAAAGTAATTTTGGCAACTATAAACCAACATTCCAAAACTCCGCAGGTGCAGCCAAGCAAAGTAGATTTATTGGAATGAAGGTGTTCTGGTTCGATTAAAAAATCAAATTCATCCGGCTCATCCAATAAGTTTCGGCAAGGAAGATAAGTTAAAGTTGCTGGCAATGAATAATAATCACCTGCTTTTAGCTGAGATTCGGCATCTCTTTGCAAATTTTCCTTGGCAATGATTGGCTCTTCTGTCTCACGAATTATTTCCAAAAAAGACCTATCGTTTATAAAAATATCAATCGGCTGAAAACCGTTTTCAGGATTTTTGAAATTAGTTTCCTGCCCTTGTAATTTGGCAATATAATTCAAAATGTCGGCAGGATTTTGATATACGGGTTCACCCCAACTAACGTATTTCGCCGGATCAACCCGTAATTCAAACTTATCAAGCCCTGTGTTCACAACTAATTAGCCTGTTTATTGACCAAAGTTTTTTCTTGCAGCCACGGCATCATTCCGCGAAGTTCTTCGCCGACTTTTTCGATGCTGTGTTCTTCGCCTTCGGCTTCCATTCGTTTGAAATTTTCTTTGCCGTTGTCGCATTCCGCCATCCATTCATCCGCGAATTGTCCGCTTTGAATTTCGCTTAGAATTTTCTTCATTTCTTTTTTGGTTTCTTCGGTAACGACACGGCTTCCACGAGTTAAATCGCCGTATTCTGCGGTGTTTGAAACCGAATAACGCATATTGGAAATTCCGCCTTCATAAAGCAAATCAACGATCAGTTTCATTTCGTGCAAACATTCAAAATACGCCATTTCGGGAGCGTAACCGGCTTCGGTCAAAGTTTCGTAACCCGCTTTAATAAGAGCAGTTAAGCCGCCGCAGAGGACAGCTTGTTCACCAAAAAGATCGGTTTCGGTTTCTTCTTTGAAAGTGGTTTCGATAATGCCTGCTTTGCCGCCGCCGATTGCCGAAGCATAAGCCATTCCGATTTCGCGTGAATCGCCCGTTACGTCCTGATAAACCGCAAGTAAACACGGAACACCACGCCCACGCGCGTATTCGCTGCGGACGAGATGTCCCGGTCCTTTTGGAGCTACGAGAAAAACATTAACATCTTTCGGCGGAACAATCTTTCCGAAATGAACGCCGAATCCGTGGGCAAAAAGCAGATATTTTCCGGGCTTCAAAGCGGGTTCGATTTCGTTTTTATAAACGGTCGGCGCAAGTTCGTCCGGCACTAAAACCATCACCAAATCAGCCCAATCAACCGCATCGCGGGTGTAAAGAACTTCCAATCCGGCGGCTTCGGCTTTGGCGCGTGACTTACTGCCTTCGGGCAATCCGACCACTACATCAAATCCCGACTCTTTCAAATTATTGCTGTGGGCGTGTCCCTGCGAACCATAGCCGATCACGGCAATCCGTTTATCTTTTAACAAATTCAAATTTGCATCTTTTTCGTAAAATACTTGCATTTTTTCTCCAATTTTTTGCTGGGAACGCAAGCGACTCGCTTGCACAAACGCAAAGCGTTTGAAACGTGCCGGATTTACATTCACCTTGATTTTTTATTACAGTCTTTAGATTGCTATCGCAATCTTGCAAGCGAGTCGCTTGCGTTCCAGTCACTAATCTCTATTATTTTCAATCGGTTCAAATGGCGACAAACGATTGATGGCGACACAGCCCGTTCGGGCGGTTTCATTCACGCCGAAAGGCTTTAAAAGTTCAATCATCGTATCAACTTTGTCTTTGTTGCCCGAAATTTCCAAAATCATTTTGTCGTGCGACATATCCACGACTTTTGCCCGAAAAATATCCACAATATTCAAAATATCCTGCCGTTCGGAAGGTGTTTTGGCATTGACATCAACCAACCCCATTTCGCGTTCGATATGCGGCAAAGTCGTCACCGCCTTGACCTCACGCACACGGGCTAAACGTGAACATTGTTTGATAATTTGGTCAACCGTTTTTTCATCGCCCTCGGTGACGATCGTGCAGCGTGAAAAATTCGGCAAAATTGTTTTTCCAACCGAAATCGTTTCGATATTGTAACCGCGAGCCGAAAAAAGCCCGACCACACGCGATAATTCACCCGCTTCGTTTGCTAATAAAATTGAAATTGTATGACGCATTTGAGTCTCAAGTCTCAAGTCTCAAAGTCTCAAGTCATTTCGTCTTTTCTTATAAGTCTTGAGCCGAAATTCAAACGTTTTTCGACTTGAGACCTAAGACTTGAGACTTTGGACTATTTCAAAATCATATCCCTTGAATTTCCGCCCGCCGGAACGATTGGAAAGACGTTCTCTTCTTTAGATACAACAACATCAATGATGGCAACCTTGTCATTGTTTAATCCGGCCTCTAAAACTTCGCGTAACTCGCTTGGTTTGGTTGCGCGTAATCCGAGTGCGCCGTAAGCCTCTGCTAATTTGACAAAATCGGGGGCAACGGACAAATCAACTTCGGAATAAGCGCGATCGTAAAACATTTCTTGCCATTGACGCACCATTCCAAGATAGCCGTTATTCATAATTATCACTTTGAGCGGAATGTTGTATTGAATCGCCGTAATAATTTCTTGATTCGTCATTTGAAAACCGCCATCACCAACTACGGCCACGACTCGATGATTGGGGCAGCCTAAAGCCGCGCCCATGGCTGCCGGCAAACCAAATCCCATCGTGCCGAGTCCGCCGCTGGTCAGCCATTGACGCGAGCGTTTGAACGGATAAAATTGCGCCGCCCACATTTGATGTTGTCCAACGTCTGTCACAATCACCGCATCGCCATTGGTCACGCGATATAATTCTTCGATAACTTGTTGAGGTTTGATTTCGGTTGCAGAAGTTTCGCAAACTAACGGAACGGAATTTCGCCAATTATTGAGTTGTTTCCACCATTCATCACGCCTTGTTTTGCTGGAAATAAGTTCTGCCGATTCAGTCGTTTCCAACTTTTCCAAAATTGCTTTAAGTGCAGTTTTTGCATCAGCTTGCAATGGAATGTTTGGCTTACGATTTTTACCGATATTTGAAGCCGCAATATCAATGTGAATAACTTCCGCATTCGGAGCAAACGTGGCTAATTTTCCTGTCACACGGTCATCAAAACGAACGCCGATCGCAATCAGCAAATCGCTTTCAGCAACCGCCATATTTGAGGCATAAGTGCCGTGCATTCCGAGCATTCCGAGGCATAAATCGTTCGCCGAAGGAAATCCGCCCAATCCCATAAGAGTTGGAGTGACAGGAATTTGCAGTTTTTCGGCAAGCTGTAAAAGCTCTGCCGAAGCCTCTGCGGTTACAACTCCGCCGCCAACATAAAGCACAGGCTGTTTGGCACTTAAAAACTTTTCGCAAATCTTTTCGATTGTAGCTTCATCAAGATTTTTTTCTTTTTCCTCAAAGAGAAAATCTTCGTGCAATTTTTTGGGATTTTCGCAGAGATGCGCGGTAATATCTTTTGGAATATCAATTACTACCGGACCCGGTTTGCCTGATTGCGCCAGATGAAACGCCTCGTCAATGATCGCTTCCAAATAATTAACGTCTTTGACCAAATAACTATGTTTGACAATGGGCAAAGTGATGCCGAAAGTATCAACCTCTTGAAACGCATCCGTTCCAATTAAAGGAGATGGAACTTGTCCGGTAATCACAACTAGCGGAACCGAATCCAAAAAAGCATCGGCAATTCCCGTCACGGCATTAGTTGCGCCGGGACCGGAGGTTACCAGAACAACACCAACTTTTCCGGTAGATTTGGCGTAGCCTTCCGCTGCGTGAGTTGCGCCTTGTTCGTGACGAACCAGATAATGCGAAATTTCGTTACGGAAACGCCAAAGTTCATCGTAAATATGCAAAACCGCACCGCCCGGATAGCCCCAAATTGTATCCACACCATTTTTTATTAAGGCTCGCACCAGCACTTCTGCACCGCGCGGGGCAACTTTTGGCTCGGGTTCAGGATTTTGCGGGACAATAACTTTTGAGTAGGTTTCGGCAACTGTTTTCATATTTTAGAATTTATTTTTTCTTAAAGTATTTTTCAATTTCTATAAATGAAAGTTATGTATCGTAGCATTTCATAACTTTTATTTCAATCTCTAATTTGCTTTTTGTGCAAAAAAAAATCGCCATCCTGTTTAAGATGACGACTTTAGCCAAAAATTTTTATGCAAGCGTCATCTTTTCGTCAGGCTGACGATAATAATGCTAATAATTATGACGACGGAGTTTTGCATTGGTAATTACTACCTTTTTTGAGGCTATTACAAATATTTATGGAAGTCAACTAAAATTTTCATCATTAAAAATATTTGTCAAAGGCTTACTTTGTATTAGAATTTCTCTATGAATCAGACGTTTTCCAACGCTTTGCAAAAATTTCAAGATACAGTTGGGATTAAATTTCAACTTTATAATAGCCTTTTCCTTTCTCTGCCTTTTTACGGAATTGATAAAACTGGGATTTTGCTCTCGCTTTTTTTGAGTAATTGCGAAGAAGGATTTGCCAAAAATCTCAGCCCAACGCAAATAATTGAAGATTTTTTCAAAAATAATACCTCGATTCAGAAAGAAAATGAACAGATTGATCTATTGTTCCGCTTTGTCCAATACGCCGAACGGCAAATTGTTCTCTTTGATGCGCTTGAGGATGCAGCTTTTCGGGAGATGAATGATCTGCAAGGAACCGGAACTCTCAAACAAATTACCTCGGCGGTTTTACAAAATAATAAAACAAATGAACTGGTCGAAACGCTCAAAAAGTTCAGTATTCGCCCTGTTTTGACTGCCCATCCTACTCAATTTTATCCGGGTTCTATTTTAGGAATTATCAATGATTTAGCTGATGCGATTGAAAAAAACAATGTTTCGGAAATCAATACTTTTTTGCAGCAGCTTGGTCGAACTCCGTTTTTCAAAAAGCAAAAACCGACGCCGTTTGATGAAGCCGTCAGTTTGATCTGGTATCTCGAAAATGTTTTTTATCATTCGATTGGAAAGATCGTTTCGGAAATTCAAACATCTTTTCCAAATGAGCAAATAAACACTGCGAACTTAATAAAAATGGGTTTTTGGTCAGGCGGCGACCGTGACGGAAATCCGTTTGTAACAGTTGAAACCACGCTTAAGGTCGCCAATGCTCTGAAAAGTTCGATTTTGAAATGTTATTACCAGGATGTTCGCAAACTAAAACGCCGTCTGACATTTGTCGGTGTCGAAAGTGTTTTGGCTAATTTAGAATCACGTTTATATCAGCACATTCTACTTTCAAATAATACTAAATCATTGACCCAACAGGAAATATTGGATTGGCTTAATCAAATTCAAGAGACTCTTTTGCAGGATCATAACGGATTATTTGTTCATTTAGTCGAAGATTTGATTGATAAAGTTGAGATTTTCGGACTTTATTTTGCCTCGCTTGATATTCGTCAGGAATCAACCGAACACGGTAATATTTTGGCGCATATCGCCGAAAAAACGGATAGTTTGCCGAAAAATTATGTTTCGCTTTCAAATTCCGAAAAAATTGACGCTCTTCTCAATATTACCAAACCTGTTTCAATCGATTTATTGACTGATGAATTAGCCAAAGACACAATTGAAACAGTAAAAAGCGTCAAAACAATTCAAACCGAAAATGGCGAAAAAGCCTGTGAACGCTACATTATTTCGCAATGTCAAAGCGCACTGAATGCCATCGAGGTTTTCGGTTTATTTTTGCTTGGCGGTTGGAAAACCGAAGATTTGAAAATCGATATTGTTCCGCTTTTTGAAACGATTGCCGACCTCAAACACGCTGCCGATATTATGCGCGAACTTTACGAAAATCCCGTTTATCGGCAGCATTTAACTAGACGCGGTGACAGTCAAACGATTATGCTCGGATTCAGCGATGGAACGAAAGACGGCGGTTATCTGATGGCAAATTGGAGCATTTACAAAGCCAAAGATGAACTGACAGCCCTTTCACGCCAATACGGAGTGAACGTTATTTTCTTTGACGGTCGCGGTGGTCCACCTGCTCGCGGCGGAGGAAAAACGCACAAATTCTTTTCCTCAATGGGCAAAAACATTGCTAATGACGCAATCCAATTAACCGTGCAAGGTCAAACAGTTAGCTCAAATTTTGGCACAATAGATGCCGCGAAATTCAATCTCGAACAACTGCTCAACGCCGGAATTTTCAATCATATTTTTTCTGCCAAAGAAGAAACTTTTGATACCGAAGAAGAAAAACTAATGCAAATAATCGCGGACGCAAGTTTTGTCGAATACGAAAGTTTGAAAAATCATCCGCAATTTTTAGAATATCTTTCGGCTGTTAGCCCGCTTCGCTTTTATTCGGCAACCAATATCGGTTCCCGTCCGGTTAAACGAGGCGGTGCGGGTAAATTAACCTTGAAAGATTTAAGAGCAATTCCCTTTGTCGGAGCGTGGAGTCAATTAAAACAAAATGTGCCGGGTTTTTATGGAGTTGGAACGGCTTTGAAAGAGATGGATGCAATAGGAAAATTAGATGAATTAAAAATGATGTATCAGCTCAACGGATTTTTTAAAGCCCTGATCGATAACTGCGAAATGGCAATGCAAAAATCGTTTTTTCCATTAACGGCGTGGCTCGAACATGATGCAACATTTGGCGAGATCTGGCGAAAAATTCACGATGAATACGAATTGACCAAAAAATATATTGCTTCCCTTTCGGACAAAGATGGTCTGATGTCCGACTATCCAATCGAGCAGCAATCCGTCCAAACCCGTGAACGGATTGTCTTTCCGCTGACCACAATTCAGCAATACGCCATTCGCCAAATCAACGAACTGGAAGCAAAATCCAAAGAAACCGAAAAGATTGCAAATTACGAAAAATTGGCGATGCGTTGTTCGTTTGGAATTATCAATGCGGGGCGAAATTCGGCTTAATTTTTAACGCAAAGACTCAAAGTTTTTTTGTTTTGAATTATTTTGATTGTGACAGTTGCGAAAGTGTCACAATTGAAGATTCAATCAAATAAAACGATGCAATTATATTTCTACGCTTGAATTTAAGTGTTTAGAAATATGAAACAATTAACTTTTTTAACCAAAATCATTCTTGTAGCTTTATTTTTGTGCCTAAACATCACTGCCCAAACCTCTGAAACGCAAAAAACTCAAACTGCCGAAGAAAAACAAAAGGAAATCGAAGTCCGCAAATTTCTTGCAAGTTTTATCAAAGAAATGGATGAGAAAAAAGATATTCGCCAAATTCCCGAGCAATTTTTTGCAGCACATTTCAAAAAGCGTTTTACAACTCTGATTTTTTTCTATGATGATTTGCCAAAAGAATTAACCGAGGATGCGCGTTATCAAGGTAGTCTTGAAATTTTCAACGTAATGTATCAAGGGTTAATTTGTATGTATGGCAGCGAATTTAATTTTGATTCTTCAGAGAACGAGAAAGATTCTGAATTTTTGAAAAAATTTCTTCCTCCAGATGTTTTCAAAATTGCCAAAAACAACAAATTTCTCAATGCCCTGATAGAGGATAAATCTGATGATATAATCGAAAAAGAAATTAAAGAAGCATCACAAATAAACCAGTTAATATCCGATTTGCATCTCATTAATGAAGCACTCCGAAAATATATCGGTGAACAAAACCTTAAATGGTTTGAAACTTACCAAAAAGAAGCCGCCAAAAGACAAGCCGAAAATGATTATTACCACGCTCGGAAATGTGAAAAAGATGATTGTAAAGGGTTACCGCCAAACACAATAATTTATCATCTCGATTCAAATCCTTTCTGTGTCGAAATTATTGAAGATGCAGGTAGTTATAAGATTTTGAACATTTATTTGAGAATGGATTAGCTGGATAATTTTAAGATTATGAAACGCATAAATACAATACTAATTTTTGTTTTGACAGCAATTATAGTTTTTCCAATTAATATTTTCTCCCAAGATTCTGCAACAAAGAATAAGATAAATAAAATCGAAGAAAAACAAGTTGCTGATTTTGTTGATGATTTTCTCAAAAGCTATCAACAAACCTTTGATTTAACAAAAATCCCAAAAACTTTTTTCGTCAGCGATTATCAAAAAAGAAATACATTTCCATTTTTCATTGATGAATATGACAAATTTTTAACTGAGGATGAAAAATTCAAAAATGGCTCATTATGGATCGATTTGGCTTATGTCGGATTTATTTCCAAACTCTCAGAATTTGACTTTAACCTTGAAAAATTAAGAAAAAGCCTTGATGATGAAAACGATGACGAAAACACCTTTTTTCCCAAAAAGATGCTAGAACTATTTGAAAAATATCCAAAAGCAAAAATATTTATGCATAAAAACGATTTTTCGCAAATCAAGAATGTAGATGATTTTCGTAGCGCAATGAAGGATTTTCATAGCACTATGAAAGAATTAAGGGATTCATTGCGATTGGTAGCAAAAAGTAAATTAGACAAATTTTTCATCAAATATAAAGCCAAATTTATAGAACTCAAAGATGTTTCTAAATGCTCAAAAGAAGAATGTGGCGAATCCCTCGAAAAAGCCAAGTTGTTTTATTACAGAGTTTTCACAATAGATTTAATGGTTGCCAAGGACAAATCAACGATGCAAATTATTAAAATTATCCCTGCGGCTGATTAAATTTGGGAAAAGGTTTTACTGACTCTTTAACAACCTCTTGATCATCATCATCTGCCCCTGATGTTCCGCATCGTGTTGGAGCAAATGCACGAAAATCCAGCGTAAAGAATAATAAGTTTCGCCGTCCTCGCGCACTCGCACGAAAGTTTTTTCGAGGTCTTCGTCAGAAAATCCCCTCAAAGTTTCTCGTGTCATTTGGTGAATCTTTTCAATGACTTCCAGACAATATTCAATATCCAAATCTTCTGCTGCAAAATCTTTGAACCATAAATCGTGATGTAATAAACCTTTGATTTCGTCAGTCATCGGATTGCCCGAAATAATTTCTTGAATCCAAAAATATTCGGCTTCGGCAATGTGAATAATTATTGTTCCAATCGGTTGAACTTCGGGCAAAATTTTGGCTGCAAGTTCGGACTTTGATAATCCTTTGACCGCTTCGCGCCATTCGCTGCGGATTTTTTCCAGACTTGCTAAAAACAGACCGATTTCACGCGAAAAATTTGGAACGGGTTGCAAAAGTTTAGTTTCAATTTTCATAAAAACGATTTTACCGCAAAAAAAAAGTCCGAAGCTATTAAACTTCGGACAAAATGCGTTTCTAGTTCTAATGTCTAAAAACGCGCAACTTGAAGAAAACTATGCGGATTTTCCTTTAGTCTTTTTCAATCTATCTAAAAACTTGATTTCCTGTTTGTCGCCAAAGATCGCTGTCCGCGAACAGTTTGTAGTGCTTAAATTTTCCTTGGTGCCGGTGGCATAAACCAGATATTTTTTGCCAACCTCAAAGTTATACCCGCACATCGCACTTTCTTTGCTGGTCGTAATAATAATTTCGTTGGAAAGCGCACTACCTTTCCAGAATTTTGTAACTTTAATTTTGACGTTTACTGTCCATTCATCTTTCGGAGTTATTGAAACAATTTCGCCCGAAAATATGGCGGCAGAATTTTTATAAGAGTCTTTAACTTGTTGTTTGACCGGATTTGGACTTGCCACGCAACTACAAGCAAACAAATCATTTGCAGACACGAATAAAAACATTAACGATATTAACGAAATAAATATAACTTTTTTCATCTTTCAAAATCTCCCAACCTTTGATAAATTTCTGCCAGAACTTTAGACTCAAATTAACCTTCTAATAACTAAAACGTAATTTTACAGAAGATAGTGTCATCAATAAAAACAATTTTATGAATTTTACGATTCTCAAATACGATTCGATTGATTCGACCAACACCGAAGCCATCAACCAAGCCAAGCGCGGTGCTGAGGAAGGGTTGTCCATCGTCGCCCGCGAACAAACCGCCGGACGCGGACGACACGGACGAACCTGGGTTTCAGAAAAAGATGCGGGATTGTTTTTCAGCTTAGTTTTGCGTCCGAAAATCAAAATCCGTCTTTTGCCGCTAATTACTCTAATGACTGCGGTTGCCGTTCATAATGCAATCGAAAGTGCGTTCAAAATCGAATGCGACATCAAATGGGTCAATGATATTCACGTCCAAAATAAAAAAATTTGCGGAATTTTGGCAGAAACTGTCGAAACAGAAAAAGGTTTAGCGGTTATCGTCGGGATTGGCATTAATTTGAAATCATCAAACTTTCCGCCTGAATTGGCTGAGACGGCAACTTCAATCGAAGCGGAAACCGGCAAAACTCCAAATGTTGATTTATTTTTACCGATTTTGACCTCTTTTTTAGAAAAATACTGCGATTTATTGTATCAAGATGCCGAAAATATCCGTCAAGAATGGTCAGCGCGTTCAACTTATTCATTCGGCAAAGAAGTGCGGGTCAAGTTGGAAAATGAAACGATTTATGGCATTACCAGAGGAATTGAAGAAAACGGTGCATTACGTTTGGAATTAGAAACAGGCGAGGTTAGAATCATCAACGCCGGAGATGTTGAACAAGTTAGACAAGTAAAAAGTAAAAATTAAAAAAGCAAAAATTAAAGCATTTAAAACTTTACGGCTTTGCTACTTTGCGCCTTTGCGTTAAAAAAAAGAAATTCAATGAGAAGACTTTCAGAAATCCATCCGATTTTTTATCACACACGAATCAAACAAAAGCGTTTGTTTCGGCAAATTACTGATTTGTCTAAACTTACCAAATTTGCCTCGGAACAAACTGACGAACAATTGCCTTTCACCTGCAAACGTCACCAAAGTCTTTTGCGCCGAAAATTGGGAAATAGTGATCCGCAACTGCAAGAAAATAAAATTAAAAACTTAAAAATTGCCGCACCAACCATTGATGGAATTTTGATTAAACCACGCCAAACTTTTTCCTTTTGGCAACAGCTTGGCGAAGCAACTGCCGAAAAAGGTTATACAGAAGGAATGCAGCTTTCACGAGGCGAGGTTGTGCGCGGGGTTGGCGGAGGACTTTGTCAACTGGCTAACCTATTGTATTGGATGAGTTTGCACACACCATTAGAAGTCGTCGAACGCCACCATCACAGTTTTGATCCGTTTCCTGACGAAAATCGCACTTTGCCTTTTGGAAGCGGTGCAGGCGTTTTTTATAACTATATTGATCTGCGTTTTCACAATCCCACTGACTTAACTTTTCAAATCAAAGTTTGGGTAGCCGAAAATCATTTAAAAGGCGCTATTTATTCAGATAAAGAACCACCGCACAGCTATCACGTTTTTGAAAAAAATCATCGTTTTTTGAATAAAAACGGTAAAAATTATCGCGAAAATGAAATTTGGCGCGAAATCATTGACAGAAAAACCGGTAACAAGTTAAATGATGAGTTGTTGGTGAAAAACTTCGCCGAAGTTAAATATGAATTAAACGTGGATTGTGTCGTCTGTGAATAGCTTCTCTTTTGCTAATTGTCAAAAATCAGTTAAAAAGATAAGATATTTCAACGGTAAAAAATATGAACGAAGAATTTGAATTTGAAGAACTGGAAGAACTCGAAGATGACTTTGAAGAGTTCGAAGATTTTGATGAAATTGAAGAACAGGAAATTGAAACGCGAACCGCAGTTTTGTCTAAAAACAATATGATCGCGTTGCTTTGTTTAAAAACAGCAGGTCAAGGCGGAGCAATTTGCCGGATCGACCCCCGCGAAGACCGTCCGGCTGTTCAACTTTATGATGACCCGCAAAAAGCCCTCGAATGGTATACCAAAAGCCTGAAAACAAGCCGCAAAAATGGCTGGAAAATTGCTTATGATGGTTTCCCGCTTCGTGGGTAGAAAATTTTAAAATTAAACTGTAAAAAAGTGAAAAAGTGGTTGTGATTTTTCAATCCTCCTTTTCACTCTTTTATTTTTGACACAATATGCTCTTAACAATTGACATCGGTAATACTACGACAAAATTTGGAGTTTTCGAAAAAGACACACTCATCAAACGCTACACCATTCCGACTATCCGCAGTAAAACTGCAGATCAAATTTTTGAATCAACTGAGGGTGAGCTTAACTACAACTTTCGGGGTGTGATCATTTCAACTGTTGTTCCAGAATTAAACGATTCTTTTCTACAACTTGGCGAAAATCATTTTAATTCAAATGTTACCTTTGTTAATCACGATTTCGATTGGGGATTCAAAATTAACTACAATCCGCCCGAAAATGTTGGAATTGACAGACTTGTCGCGGCTTATGCAGCAGTAGAAAAACACGGTAAGTCGTGTATTGTCTGTGACTTTGGCACCGCCACTACGATTGACGCAGTTAATAAAAATAACGAATATCTCGGCGGAATCATCACCGCCGGAATGAATCTTTTAGCTGATTCCTTGCACCAAAGAACCTCAAAACTCCCCAAAATAGAACTTCGCAAACCTGAAAAAGTTATTGGGAATACGACCGTTGCCGCAATTCAATCAGGCGTTTATTTTGGTTATATCGGATTAGTTGACGGAATTATTACCAGAATTATTGCTGAAATGGGAGAAAAACCAAAAGTTATTGCCACCGGCGGACTGGTCAATCTCATTGCTGAAACCTCAAAAATGGTCAAAATTGTTGACGAAAATCTAATGCTGGGCGGGCTGCGGATGATTTTTGAAACTCAAAACAAAACCAACGATTAAAAATTTTCATCACTCCAATTAACTTTTCTACTTGACATCATTTAACTAAACATATAAAAATACAAACGTTCGTTTTTATTCAGAATGCCAAAATTAAGCCAAACTGTCATTGATGAAAAGAAACTCGTGATTGAAGAAGCAGCCCGTGAACTCTTTATAAAACAAGGGTTTCACAGGACTTCGATGCGTGATATTGCTAAAACGGCAGAGGTTTCATTGGGCAATCTTTATAACTACTACGAGACCAAAGAAGCCATTTATCAATCAATTATCAATCGTTATTCTGAGGTAGTTAATGAAAAGCTCGGTGATATTTTTAACGAAATTGATGAACCGCTTGATCCGGCAAATTTGCGAAAATTCGGACAGATGATCGGCGAATTGGTCAATCAGCATTCCGATTTTTGGCTTTTGATGTATATTGACGTGCTGGAATTTCAGAACAGTCACTTTCGCAAAATGTTCGAAGGATTAAGCCGCAGATTGGATAAAATTTTTTCGGGCAAATATAAAGAAGCGAAAAATCGCGGTGATTTGCGAATCGGTGTTGACCCGAATGTTGTTTTAACGACCGCCTATATGCAATTTTTTAATTATTTTTTGGTCGAAAAACTTTTTGGCGGTAACCAACATTTAGGACTTTCGGATGACCAGGCGCTTAATCATTTGACAAAAATCTTTGCTTACGGAACGTTGAGCGAAGATAAACTTGCTAGTTTCAAAAAAACGGCATTTGGAAACTGATGTTTTGATAATTATCCACGAAGAAACACCAAGGTAACACAAAGTTTTAAAAGCTTTGATTTTAACCGATAGAAATAATTTTTGCTTTATCTTCGTGGTTACTTAGTGTCCCTTCGTGGATAACAGTTTTGTTTTCAATTTGCCTTTTTAGTTTACAATAATAAAAAACGGACGTTCATTTTTATTTGCAATTATAATTTTGGAGGACGAAATATGTTTCGGAAAGAATTAGGTTTGGCATTGGCGGCGATTTTAGTATTCACTTTCGCTGCTTTTGCCCAGGGCACAACAGGACAAATCAGCGGTATCGTAACAGATCCGAATGGCGCAGTTGTCACAAATGCAACAATTAAAGTAACCAATACAGCGACTAATCTGAATCGTCAAACAAACACTAACAGCGAAGGAGTTTATTCATTTCAACTACTTCCGCCGGGAAATTATAAAGTTGAAATTTCGGCGCAAAACTTTCAAGCTAAAACTGTCAATGCTACAGTCAATATTACGACAACAACAACCGTTGACGTTCAACTTGGATTGACTATTGATTCAAATACTGTGCAAGTTGAGGCAGGTGCACCACTTGTTCAAACCGAATCTTCGCAAAACGGGCGAGTTGTCACGGGTGACACATTAGCACAACTTCCTCTTCCGACACGAAATTTCCAACAAATTTTAACGCTTTCGCCGGGTGCCCAATCAGGTGTGTCCAATACAACCGAACTCGGACGCGGTGACGCCACAATTTCGGTTAATGGACAACGCACTACTTCAAATAGCGTTCGAATAAATGGAGTTGACGCCAACTCAATCGGAACTAATTCGACTCCGAATATTGCGGTTCCGGCAACCGATTCGCTCCAGGAATTTATTGTTCAAACTTCCCTTTATGACGCTTCTAATGGACGCAATGCGGGAGGAAATGTGGAGGCAATCACCCGTTCCGGCTCTACGATTTTCACGGAAGTGCTTATCTTTTCTGGCGCCCCAACGGTTTAACGGCTAACGAACCATTCATCAAAGGACGCGGAATTGCCAAACCAAAATTGGAACGCAAACAATATGGCGGAACTTTCGGCGGCAAAATCGTCCAAGACCGTGCTTTCTTTTTCCTTTCGTATCAAG
>DAORIL010000052.1:0-17623 GCA_035438525.1 Pyrinomonadaceae bacterium | reverse complement strand
GAATTTTGCAAAAAAACAAAATTGCCAATCCCAAATCCAAAATCGGAATATGAGATTAAAAATTCGCGCAGAGCAAATGTCGGAAATTGAAGAAAAGACGCAAGACAGATTTGTGCGTCGAATTGCGAGACATCTGCTCGAAGATTATTCCAATGCCACAGTTTTTCTTCCCGATGAAGAAAAACTGACAGTTTCCACTTTACCGCAAAAAACGCTCCGTGATTTGGTTCGGACGGGAATTGCCCGTGCCCGACATCAACGATTTACTTTTGAATCTTCGATTGCTGTGTTTACTACTTTAATGTTTGAAGTTGCTCCTAATTTTTACACAAATAGTATGTGTCAGGTCATTCTCAATGATGAAAATGCCGAACCTAATGAAAGAATTGATTTATTAGTAAGTGTTTTATCCGAAAAGACAATCGAAACAATGAAAGGAAAATATGATCCAAAAGCCTGGAAATTAGACGAATCCGAAAAAATCGTCCAACAGGCGCCGGAAATTAAAGAAACGCCGGTTGAGGTGGATAAACCCCAAAATACTGATTTTACGGCAACCGTCAAAATAAATTAAAAAAGTAGGATAAGATGTCAACATTAGCCGAAAAACTTAAGAAAACCCAGAACTCATTTCCGGCACAAGCCCCGAGTTCTGTTGTCTCTTGTCCGCATAGTGGTAACAATCAGCCTCAAAATTTAGTCTCAAATCCGGTCGAAGTCGAAACCGCATTTCAAATTACTCAGCAGGTTTCTGCACCCCAGATGGTTGCGAGCCAAGCTCAAGAAAAACCGAAAGATAAAAAAGCGTGGATTGAGATAATTTTGGTTGATGCCGAAGGCAAACCGATGCCAAACGTCAAGTATCGGATCACTCCGCCGAGTGGTGCCCCTGTCGAAGGCAGACTCAATGAACACGGACAAGCCGGACTTTATCAAATCGAACCCGGCAACTGCAAAATTACTTTTCCCGATTTGGATAAAGATGCTTGGGAGTAAAATTTTATGGCGATAAATTATCAAGTTAAACAAGGTGATTGTGTTTCCAGTATTGCTTTTGAACACGGTTTTTTTGCCGATACGATTTGGAATCATCCGAACAATACGGAATTAAAAAACACACGAAAAGATTTGAATATACTGATGCCGGGCGACATCGTTTTTATACCGGATAAACAAATGAAAGAAGTAACCGAACCAACTGATCAGGTGCATAAATTTAAGGTTAAGAATTCTCCGGCAAAACTCAATTTGGTTTTAAAATATCACGGTGAACCAATTAAAAATGAGCCTTATAAATTAAACCTTGACGGCACAGAATCCGAAGGGAAAACAGACAACGAAGGGAAAATTAATATTCCGATTCCGCCCGATGCGAAAATTGGGAAACTCATAGTTGGCGAGGGTGAAAAACAAATAGAGTATGAACTTGATTTGGGAAGACTTGACCCAATTGAACAGGTCAAAGGTTTTAAGAAACGGCTGCAAAATTTGGGTTATGATGTCGGTAAAATTGATGATGAAATCAGTGATGTTTTCAAGAATTCAATCCGAATGTTCGAGGCTGATCACGAACTTGAAAAGACCGGGGAAATAAACGAAACAACTCGGAACAAACTGAAAGAGATTTATGGGCGATAGGAACGGGGAAATTTGAAAATATTTGTTCTATAAAATTCGATAAGCTAAAGATAAATAATAAGTTGGCTTTTCGATGCGCTCTTCAATTTCTCTCGAAATTATGAAATGAACCATCTAATTCATCGGATGAGAAAGTTTAATCAATCAATTTTACGTGAATTGTTTCTATTCGGTAATTGGCAAAAGCGAGGTGTAGAAAATAATGTTCACATTAGAAGTAACCTTTAGAAATAGCGATGAACAAGGAGCTTTGTTTAAAGGAGTTCCAGTTGATTGGTTCATAACCTCTAAGTCTGGTGACAATTTAGATGTTGCTGTTTTACACGGCACGAATACTACCGTTGATGGTGTAATTTCGATACTGATTAATGATGTCAGTATGTTTGAGGCAACCAAAGCACCCAAACCGATTTCCACGATATTTTTTCATTACACCCTTGGTGCAAAAGTCGCCAGGGGAATTCCAATTAAATTACAAAACAATCCTCAAAAAAACATCCAGTCTGTGAGGGGGTCAGGGATTGTCCAACAACCGATTGCAGTTATTGAAGAAGAAGTTTTACTAGAAGTAGAACCCATAGCAGTCACGCACGTTGGCTACGATATAACTGAAAATAATAGAACACATTGGGATTGGCTGATTTGGGAAACCGAAGGAAATTCTGATCCCAGATACCAACGCGGCGGTAAGACTCGTAACCTCGGACTTTACCGATTAAATTACGATTTGCTACGCAAAGCCGAAAATGGCAAGGATGGAGATTGGCAAGAAGTAAATGATGACCATACACTTGGCGGCGGTTGGGTCAAAGTTGCCGTTCTGGATAGCTTCGATTATTCAGACCACAAAGAATTGATTAGAACTTTTCTCCCTTGCTTCAAAATTATTAAGGGAAAGGTTCAAGAGCCGGATGAATGGGGCGAAAAAAGCCTAAAAGTTTTGGTTGCCAGGTCTGAAACCGGGGACAGCAAGCCAAACACCTTTGATATAGTTCCACCATTTATCATAATGCCGTTTAATTACGATGATAATGGTGCTAAAAGTAATGCAATCGGAAAAGATTTGTCAAAAGGTTTGTTTCCAAAGGTTGAAACTAAACGGCTTGATCTAGAATTGATTCGCTGGGCAACAGCTTCGCGGAGCACCATCAGCGCATTTCCGATGCCGCCACGAGAATTTTGGATTCAAGCAGCCGACAATAATTGGAAACTTCGCCCCGATCCTGAAGAAGGGATTGAAACACCTCCTTATTTTCCGCCGAGTTGGGCAATTCAGATAACGGGACCTCCGGGCGGAAAAACTCTCTGCGAGTTTCAAAAAATGGTCGAAAATAAACACACCCGTTATTATTCTGTTAAAACTGGGGTCCAATTTGTCGCCACGAGGAATCAGTCAGGGAATAAAAAAGACCTCCTCGAAGAAAATTCAATTCACGCGATGAATCGGTCTAATTTGATTTCAGCCACAATGAATCGTTTGGGTAAGGGCAGATTTAAAGCCCGTTATCAGCTTGAAGTATTGTGTATTCTTTTGATGAAAAACCCCGAAACCCATCGAAAGGTAGCGAGCAATCCCGATGGTTTAGAGAACAAAGAAGACAAGAAGCCGAAATATATTAGGCGAAAGGAGATTTTCCGTGAATTAGAGGCTATTTTTAACCAACGAAAACTAGTTTGGGAACCAATTGATTTAAAAAGAAAGCAGCGAGAAAAGGAAAATAATGAAATAACTGAAACTGAAGCACTTAGAAAGGCAGGAGTTGAATTAGTCGAATGGGTTAAAAATCAATGGTTAAAAATTGTAAATGAAACCGATAAAGTGAACCAGATAAAATTTTGGGCGTTGGTTAATGAGATTGCCGAAAACAAACTGGTAGCTCATTCCTCAAAAACGACATTCTCCCTAGATAAACTTAAAGTAGGTGGAAATGAAAGTGAACTAAGCGGCGATATTGATGAGCCATTGATGATTGAAACTGATAAAAGCGACACCTTTAAGGTAATTCACGGTGAAGATCATTTTAAGATTGCAAAAAAGAAAGGGGCAACGGAAATTGACTGCATCAGAATTGATGGATTTATTAAAATAACTGATTACGCGTCATTTCTAAATGGGATAAATGGGTTAAAACGCGAGTTGGTGACTGCGAATGATGATGCCGTTGAAAAGCGACGGGTCGTGATAGAAGCAGACAAATTAGAAGTAGGATATGATGGGATTCAAATCCGCGAAGTTTCCGAAGCCGCGATAAATGATGTCTGGTTTCCGGCACTTTCTATTCCCGCGCACGGCAAAGCATTTGTTGAGAGTTGGGCGACTGGACAGGATTGGATAAAGTTTTGGGAAGATAACTATGCTCTTTTGATGGGTGAGGCAAAAGGTGAAATGTTGTTACATTTTGGGATGCAACATATGACCTCAAATGCCCAGAATTTTCTCATCGCCTTTGACCGTCACTCCGGCGGTGCGACCGGCAAGGCAAAGTATATTATTTTGCGTGATATTGGCGATACTTTATACAATGACCACATTTTTAAAGTTCTGAATGATATTGATCCATTATTTAAAAAGGAATTTGAACACGAAAGTCACGACAAATTTGGGGTGACTTTGGAGAGCGAACTTGGAACTTACACAATGCCTTTGATGGTCAGAATTGGGGCTTCTATCGTTTATTTCTATGGTCCTTTTGTTCAAGGCGAACTTGCCATTCGGGATGATTGTCTCAACATCTTGTCAAATTGGTGTATGGCGCACAATCACGCTTTTCTCAACTATATGAGAGAAAAAATTGGATATAACGACAATTGGAAAAGCGGTGAAGATGAAATAACTGAGGCTTTTGTTAATTCACTTTCTAAATTTTCAGAATTAGCCAAAGATAATTTTACCGAATACAGTAAAATCATTGTGCCGACTGTGTTGAAATTAAGTTCACCTTCTCGTTGGAAACTAATTAGATATTTTGAAGCAAAATGCAGACATATTCCGCCTCATTTGATGGCAAGAGGAGATATCCAATTTTTTTCAGATGTAGATGAAGAGTTGAAGAAAGCGAAACAATTTGTTAATGCCCACGAAGTATTGATTTGTGCCGAAGTTCAAGATTATATTCAAAGCGAACAGGGAAAAGTCGCCCTCCAACAACTGCATTTGGGAGGCTCAACTTCAACTTTCATTCCAAGCCCGGCAACTTCATACCGCCCAAAATTTTGTCTCAAAGTTTTAGACGAAAAAGGCAAACCAATTATCGGTTTTAAATTGAGATTTAAACGCGGTGACTACGAAACGCAGTGGCTTGAATCAAGTGATGAGTATGGTGAAATCCCAATTTATCAGTATTCGTTCGATGAATGTCAAATCAATTTGCCGGAATACGATGATGTTTATTCTGAAGTTAGTCAAATAAAAAGTTGGAAGGAAGTGATATTTGATCGGCGTGGCGGATTTGTGGCAAAGATTCAATTTATGTAATGGTTGGTTCTGAAACTTCTTTCAATCATTTATCTGGAACAGTCACAATATCGCCAGGAAATAAAATATTTGGGTCGTTGTGTCTTTCTTTTAACTCTTGATTATCAGCATGTTCCTAGATGGTTTCCCGAAAGAAACCATTTTCTTCGGCAATTCTCGAAATCCATTTGTCCTTCGCTATGGGATTTCTTTTCATTAGAGTATTACTATAATTTTATCACTTAATTTAACTACCAATTATTGTTTGGTGTCTAGGAAAATAATTTTGAAAAACTACAATTGCAATTTGACAGAATCAAATCCTTTCGTTAGTCTAATTCTTTGACAATTTTCGTGGTCGGCTCGTCTAGGGGTCTAGGACACCGCCCTTTCACGGCGGCGACACGGGTTCAAATCCCGTGCCGACTACTACCATCCTTCTTTTAATAATTCGCATCAAACCTGCTAAACTATTCGCTTGTGTTTGAAGCGAATTTTTTGTTTTATAAGGAAAACCAATGCGAAAATCAGTTTTAACCGTCCTTTTATCATTATTCTTTTTTATTTCTATTCACGCCCAAGCGACTGATACGGTTATTGTTTTACCGTTTGAGAACGCATCCGGCAAACCTGAATTTAACTGGGTTGGCGAAAGTTTTGCCGATTCTTTGTCTGATTTATTGGTCGAAAAAGAAGTTAAGTCTTCGGGATTAAATGTCATTTCAAATTTAGAGCGCAAATTAGTGCAGGAAAATTTGAGAATTCCTCTGACCAATATTCCGTCTTTGGCAACCTCTATCAGAATCGCGCAAAAGGCGAAAGCCAGTATCTTGATTTATGGAACTTATAAAATTGTGCCGCAACAAGATGATATTGCCGCCAGCATTTTAGTCGAAGCTCGGATTATTAAAGTTAATGAAGGAAAGTTTTTGGTTGAAAGCTTTAATGATGGGAGCCGTAAAATGCTCAAGATTGTGCTCAATGATGCGTTAGCTAATTTGCAAACCATTGAAGCCAAAGTTTTAGTTGAAATGCTCAAACAACTTGGACGCAATCTGACTATTGTCGAAAATGATGTGATCAAAGTGGCAACCAAAGTTCCTGCTAAAGCCTTTGAAGCCTATATTAAAGGACTTTTGACACCTGTCTCAGATTTTCAAAGACGCGAAGGTTATTTCAAAAATGCAATGCGTCTTTATTCGGAAGCAAAAGCGGATGAAAGTGATGAAATTTATAAAACTTATGTTGATGTTGCACTTGAGCTAGGGCATTTTTACCTCAATCAAAAACAAAATCAGAATGCGATTTCGTATTTTAGTCAGGTCATCAGTGCGGTTGAACGATGCAACGAAGATGCTAAAAAGGTTAATAGACGCGCTGTTTGCAAGGATAATGAATCTGCCGAAGCAACTTTTTATACAGGGTTACTCTATTGGCAACAGGGGAATTACGAGCAGGCTTTAGCCGTTTTGTCGCCATTGGCTGACGATTGGAAACTGACCAGCGTATATAACACTCTGGGTGCAATTGCCGTTCAAGCCTGGCGTTCGGAAAAGAAAGATGTCACTAAAGCCGCTCGGCTTAACCAAGGAATTGATTTTTTGAAAACTGCTTATGAATCTGCGCCGGACGACTTAAATATCGGATTTAATTATGGTTTGGCTTTATTTCTTAACGAAAATTATGCCGAAGCCAGAGATGTTTTGCTCAAAGTCACGACCGAAAATCCTAAGCAAAAAGATGGAGAAATCTACTTTATACTAGGCAAAACCTTTCAAAAACTTGGAGATCCGGTTAAATCAAAAGAAGCGGATGATAACGCCAGAAGAATGTTGACCGACAATAACCGATACGCCCGATTAGAAGAAGATTGGAAAAATGCAAAAAACGATGGTTTGACTTTGCGTGTAGAACAGCCGCCGCGAGACAAATTTGTCAGCGTAGTCCTAATCAAAAAACAAAATGAAATGGTAGCGGAAACTCCGACCAACGAAACTTCGGGAATGTTGGAGCAAGCGCGAGGATTTATCAAAGCCGGAAAAGATGATGAAGCCATGCAGCTTTTGCGGCGGGTTTTAGCCAGTGATCCAATCAATGCGGAAGTTTATTTGTTGCGGGGTAAGATTTATCTGAATCAGGCAAATTTGGATGAAGCCTCAAATCAATTAAAGACTGCGCTTTTTTATGATAATGGATTGATTGATGCCCATGTCTTTTTGGCCAAGATCTTCCTTGAAAAGAAAGACTGTCTGCAAGCCCAAAGCTACGTTGCTTCTGCTCTGGCAATTGATGCAAATAACCAAGATGCACTAGGTATGCAGCGCCAAGTTGAAAGATGTTCTAAGTAATGTATCCTGGTTTTTGTGGGTAAATAAACAAAACACAATGGTGATGTTTTGACGTTTTTCAATTTCTTCTAAGTTGAGGTTTTCAAAGGTTTTGAAGAAAACGGAAAAGCGCCCTAAATTTACCGTCAAAGACTGGAGGTTTACAATCTCACGAATATCTCATCCCAATTTGAATTAAACATACATTAAAAACGATTTATAGCGTAAGTCCTTGCCCCAAAAATTATATCTATCTAAACCTACCGGAGCATTACCTTCGATTTTGACGTATTTGCTCAAACTTTTGAACAATCGCAAAGTTTCTGCAGCTGCTGATTTCTTTTTGAAATATGTTTTCGCCGATGGTCAAAAATTAAAAGGGTTGGTCCGCCGAAGCAATGCCGAGCGTGATTTGTTTTTGGCAAAGTAGATAATTAGTAATTCGTTCAACAAGAAATCAAGGGCGAATTACTAATTACATTTTACAAATCATTCGATAATGTATAATTATTTTCGCCCATCAAATAAACCGTTTTTGCGGGAGATAGAAAAAATGAAAATCAGAGTTCTTTTGCCAATAATTTTATTTTTATATTTCTTAGCCATTAGTTCCCCGGTCAACGGACAATCACAATTCAAATTCAGCAAATTTAAATGTGATTTAACCTATGTTGACAGAGATCTTTTACAGTTATTATTGAGCTCTGCCATTTCCGCCAATGATGAAAATTGTGTAAAGGAACTTTTAGAATTAAAAGCTGATCCAAACTTAAACGAAATAAAAGGGAACACCTATTCGGGACCTATTTTTGTTACTGCTTGGAACGGAAGAGTCAACATCTTGAAACTTCTGTTACAGGCAGGACTTGAAGTCAAAAATGATTATGGAAATGCATCTCTTTCTATGGCGATCCAAAATGGTCATCTTGAAATGGTTGAAATGTTGCTTGATGCCGGAGCCGATATAAATAATAAAAGAGTTGTTCTTAATCACGCAGCACGCAAGGGAAATGTAAAAATGGTCGAAGCACTATTAAAACGAAGTGCAAATGTTAATCTTGCAAATGAAATGGGGATAACAAGTTTAATGGAATCAGCAGATAATCCTCAGATTGTTGAGGATTTAATCAAAGCAGGTGCAAAAATAGAAGCCTTTGACAATAAGGGATGGACAGCAATCTTTTACGCCATAAAATATATTCAGCTTAAAAAGCTCGAAATTCTATTAAAAAACGGAGCAAATACCAACATACAAGATATAAAAGGTATGACTCCAATAAAATTAGCTCAGAAAATAAAAAAAATAACTGAAAGAAAAAAGGTAATTACATTACTAAAAAGTTTTGAGCCCAACATTTCAAATTCAACTAAAAATTAAAAATTGTCGCGGTTTTCGTGTGCAGTCATTTTACGACATCTGATAACCGGTTATTATGTTCGCTCGCCAAGTTCGGAAATTGCTCGCAACATAATGCCAGTTTGAAATTGGCAATCTTTTTATTTGTGGTTAAGAATCAAAATCAATGATAATTTAGGTTGGGTGCCAATATTGGATTTTCGATAAAAAGCACCCAATATTCTAACAATTCAATCATTTACTTATGAAAGTTGTTGCTGTTTTCCTTTCACTTTTCACCCTAACATTCTTCGCTTTTGGTCAACCAAGCGGAAAAAATAAAAATACTCTGCAATATCCGAATGAGTTAGAAGGATTCAAGTTAATGGAAGATCCGAAACTAAAAGAACTTATTACTGTTGCACGAACATCCCGCGACTGGAAAGCAGTAAAAAAATTGTTGCCCGAAAATTGCGATGGGATTTGTAATTATAACGAGGATTGGGAAATTTATTTTATTGCCTACGAACCAGACGGCAGTGATGATTTAGGTATTGTTTTCAAACCACGCAAGAGTATTTCTTTCGCTAAAACCATTTTTCCAAAATATTTTGAAAGTGGTTTCGGACAGTCAATTTATCAATATAAAACCACCAATTTCATATGGTATCGTGACAAATACGGATTAGCTTATAAAATAATAAGAGATGATTTAAATCCTAAATATAAAAAAGGTGATTTATATTCTATCGAATATGGTCAAACCCAAGAGGAAAGAAAAAAATCTAGCGAATTGTTTGGTCAATAGTCAACAAAATTGTTTTCACTCATTGGTTTGAAATTATTTTATCGAAAGTCCGAAAACCATCATCTGTCTTTTCGCCGAAGTTCATACGTCATCTGATAACTGGATATTATGTTTTGCGCCCAAGTTCGGAAATCGGCGCAAACATAATGCCAGTTATCAAACGCCGGATTAAAGTTGAATTTTATTCCAGGAATAAATTTTTACAGAATCCTCAAACATCCATTCATAAATTTGAGAATATTGAAGGAATAGTTTTCAAAAAAACAAAATAAACTATAATGTCTTGAAACTTTTGAGATTTAGTAAATTGTTCAACAATATAAGCAAATGGAAAGAACTCAAGACAGAATCTTCAGTCCGATCACCTATAAATATTGGATTTATATTCTGACCATCTTAACTCTAACGGGATTTATAAGCTATTTTTCTGCTCGTCAATCTGATACCGGAGTTTTAGATACTTCAATCATAATCAAAAATCTAATTCAGATATTTATTACTTCATCAATAAGTTGGTTTGTTGGGAAAAGATATAAGTTAAATTATGGCTGGATTTGCATTTTGGGTGCATTTGGATATGCATTGATTAGATTCTTAATAGAAGTTTTCGGACCTTTAATATTTAGGGGACTTTTTGAGTTTATGATATTTGTTGAAATGCTACCATTCATTTTTTTTAGCAGTTTTGTCTTTGGCGGAATATTTCTAATAATCTCATATCCCATTCAATATTTTTATTTCAAGCTGAGAAATCGTTAAGCTAATTCTTTTAGAATCCTCAAACGCTCATATTAAATCTAGCCTTTCTTTCTATTTTGGGTTTATTATGATTTTGTCACAAAACAAAAATATGAAACCTAAAACAGACCCCATCATATTTATTATTTCAATCGTGATGATGATTTCAGGTGGCATTGGGTTTATCATAACTTGGATAAGACCAACTGATATTATTTACAAGCAATTACTTGGAATTATAGTTGTGATTATTCTCATAGGAATATTCACTTTATTTCTCAGATCGTTGAAATCACCTAAATAGTTTTATGTTCAAATTTCCATTTGGCAACGGTGATGATAATCCAAAAGAAAATCATTCCTTTATTTCCGACAAACCAACGCTCGACCGATTAAAAGAAAATGACATGATAGCTTTCAATGCCGTTGCTGAAAGTGAATTCATTTCGTTTGTTTGCTCATACCTCGACGAATACGAAAATGTTACTCAACACGAAATCATTCAGGAATCATCTTTTGAATTAAACATTTCGCCCGTTACTGCCAAACGCTATTTACTCAAACATACTGCCAGACGCGCAAACTTTGCCATTATCAACAAATTTCTAGTTTGCAAAGTTCATAATCACGACTGCAAAAAATAATTAAAATATTCGGAAAACAAAATGCCTCCGAGAATCAATAATGTAAACCATCAAAAATTTGGGGTTTATCACAATTTGCTCTAATCCAAGTAAAAAATGTAATAGTGCTCTACTTTTAGGGGCAAGTATTGGATGCTTTAAACTTTCCGATTCGTTCGACCTTCCAAATAGTGTAACTCTAAAGACAAAATTTAAGGTTCAAAACCAAAGTTTAAGCTGATTATAGCCTGGAATTTTGAGCCTTAAATTTTTTTTAGCCCCGTTTTTACTAGCTTTTATAGTCAAAAAGCAAAAAACTAAAATCCAGCATCAAACTGTGGCACGCTAAGTGCATAATGAGAAAGTGGCTAGCTTGTTGATATTAAACAAGACCCCGCCGCCAACACTTCTCCGAGCGTGGTTTGCCACTGCGCTTGACAACCTTCCGAGCGTTCCTTCAGTTGTCCTTCCGATTATGAGCCTGGTTAGAAATAACCAGGCTCTCCCGCTTTTAAAGCTAAAATCTCATAAATCTTGTAAATAAAAGGTTTTCAGTCATTTTGAACAATAATAGTGCTTTTCTAAGCCTAAAACTTTCAAATTGACGCAGTGCAGATGACAAAATTCCGTAAATGACAAAAAACGGCACTTTTTACTGACAATTTTTGGCGGAGGCATTCAAATTGACAGAACCAGTCTGACAGAGATTCAATCAAATTGACTGAATTGAGAAAAAGACTTTTTTAACACAATGTAGCAAAGACCCAAAGAGAGGCAAATTTAGAGTTTGATCTATCAATTAAACCTTTGCGACTTACACACTTTGTGCTTTTGCGTTGAAATTCATTTCTTGAATTCTGAAAACTTGAGTTAAACTAAACGAATGAAATTTTCTGCAGTAAAGGCAAAATTACCGTCTCTTTCCAACTCGCTTTTAGCAATTTTTTCGGCAATTCTTTTAACGTTAGCCTTTCCTGATTTTGAATTATGGTTTTTAGCCTATATTGCGTTAATTCCTTTATTTTGTGCAATTGAACGTGAAAAAGATTCGTTTGCCAAATCATTTATTACTGGTTGGATCTTCGGAATTACATTTTTTACGGCAACTTGTTGGTGGTTGACCTTTGCTCCGATTACTTATGGGGGAGTTCCTGCTCCTTTAGCTTATATTTTACTTTTAGGCGCAACTTCGGTCGTTGGGTTATTTTCCGCACTTTTTGCCGGATTATTGTCTTTGATACTAAAAAGGTTTGGGAATTGGGGAATTTTCCTCAGTCCGTTTCTTTTGACAGCAATTGAATTTTTACGATTTTGGATAACAGGGAATAATTGGAATGCGATTGCTTATTCACAGGCGTTTAATCCAATTTTACTTTCTTTTGCATCAATTGGCGGAATCTATCTAACCGGCTTTTTTGTCCTCATCTATAATACTTTAATAACAAATGAGTTAATCCATTATATTAAGGGAGTTAAAAATAATTTACTGCGAACTTTTTTATTTGTCGGTCTAATGTTTCTCCCAGTTAATTTATTTATTTTTACAAATGTAATTACTTTTCAAGATAAACCAAAAACAACAAATATTATTGCGATCCAGCCCAACGTCCCGATGAGCGGATTAAAATACGAAGAATGGAAACGGCTTCGAGAACGTCACGTTCAATTAGCTGAAAAGGAATTGCAAAAACTTTCGCCGACCACAGATCACCAATCACCGATTACTATCGTCATCTTTCCCGAATCGCCAATGAATTTCGGTTTTACGGAAGATCGCGAATTTCAGGAATATCTCCGCAATTTTACCAACAAAAATAATGTCGAAGTTTTGTTTAACGCGGCGGAACCTTCGGAAAATAAAAACTATTATAATTCGGCGGTTTTGGTAAATGAGCAAGGTAGAAAAATCGCCCAATACGATAAAATTCACCTCGTTCCGTTTGGTGAATATGTGCCTTTGCCTGAACCTTTAGCGAGTTTTATTCCTTCGATGGTCGGGAATTTTGAAATCGGTAAGGAATATGACATTGTTCCGCTAGGCGATGTAAAAGCGGGAATTATGATCTGTTTTGAATCTCATTTTCCGACTCTTTCGCGCCGATACGCGCTTGACGGAGCAGATGTCATTGTTGAAATGACCAATGACGGATATTTAGGACCAACGCCGATCATTCGTCAACATTTAGCCAATGCAATTTTTCGCGCAGTTGAAACAAATCGTCCAATTTTGCGCGTCACCAATGTCGGGATTACAGGTTATATTAATGAACGCGGGCAAATTTTAGACGCAACTAAACCTTATACCGAAGACTCGCGGGTTTGGTCGGTTTCCAAATCTGACGGTAGCCAAACCTTTTATGTTAAATACGGCGATTGGTTTGCGTGGCTTTGTTCATTAGTTAGTTTAGCGGTATTATTGGTTGGATTTTGGAAAGGAAAAAGCTACCGGGAAACGCAGGAAACACAAAGATAATTTTGAAGTTTCTACATCTTTGGTGAAAATTGAAATTATGAAAAAGTCCGCTCTGATTTCAGTTGCGATTTTGATATTGCTTTATGTTTTAAGTTACGGTTGGTTTCGGCAAACTCACCTTGAAACTTGGGAAAAAGATGGCAAAGAACATGTGATTTTCCCCGCAGACAAAACTTTTTTATATTACTTTTTTCGTCCGTTAGCATTGATTGACGGAAATTTGACCAGAATAAATTTTCATATCGGGCAACATAGATAAATAATGGAATTAAATGATTTACGAGAAAAATACGAAACAATAAAGTTGCAAGTTGAGCAGCTTGGGAGGTTTCTTTGACGCACCCGCCAAGCGCAAGGAACTCGAAAAATTAGAGCAGGAAATTGCCGAACCGAATTTTTGGAACAATCAGGAACAGGCGCAAAAAACGGTGCAATTACGGAGCCGTTTAGAACGCCAAATCAACCGCCAAGAATCTTTTGAAACAGGGATTTCCGATGCAGAAGTGCTTTTTGAGTTTGCCGAAACAGACGAAAATTCTGTTCAGGAACTAAATGAGCTTATTTCTCGTTTAGAAAAGCAGATAGCCGAAGCCGAAACTGAAATGCTGCTTTCAGGCGAAACTGATGCGAACAATGCTATTTGTTCAATTCAGTCAGGTGCAGGCGGAACTGATGCCCAGGATTGGGCACAAATGCTTTTGCGAATGTATCTGCGTTGGGCAGAAAAACGCGGTTTCAAAGTTGACATTTTAGATGAACAAGCGGGAAGTGAAGCGGGAATAAAATCTGCAACTTTTCGGGTCGAAGGTGAATATGCTTACGGTTTGATGGCGTGCGAAGCGGGCGTTCATCGCCTTGTCAGAATTTCGCCGTTCAATTCGGGCGGAAGCCGTGAAACTTCATTTGCATCACTTTTTGTTTCACCGGAAATTGATGAAAATATTGAGGTTGACATTCAGGACAAAGATTTGCGGGTTGACACATATCGTTCATCCGGTGCGGGAGGGCAGCACGTCAACGTTACTGATTCAGCGGTTCGGATCACGCATATTCCGACAAATATTGTCGTAACTTGTCAAAATCAGCGTTCGCAAATTCAGAATCGGGCAGTTGCAATGCAGGTTTTGCGCTCCAAACTTTACGAATTGGAATTAGAAAAGCGGAAAGCCGACACCGCCGATTTAGAAGCAACTAAACAGGATATTGCATTTGGTTCGCAGATTCGCAATTATACACTTCAACCGTATCGTTTGGTTAAAGATGCCCGCACCAAATTTGAAGAAAGTGATGTCGAATATGTTTTAGACGGCAATATTGACGAATTTATTAAAGAATTTTTATTGTTTAAGAAAGAAAAAAGCAAGTAAAATAAAAGTTCAAAAGTCAAAGTAAGAATGGCAACAGCAGTAGAAAAAAAATCCACCTCAAAAAGCTCTTCGCGGGCAAATGAAATTGTCGCTATAATTTTGTTGGCAATTACTATTTTGGTCTTTTTGTGTCTGGTTTCATATAGTTCAGGTGATTGGTCTTTTAATAGCAGAGGATCACAAAAAACACAAAATTGGGTTGGAATTTTGGGAGCAGTTATTTCTGATTTGCTATTCCAATCCGTGGGTTTGACTGCCTATATTTTGCCTGCAATGCTGGGCTTTATAGCTTGGCGGGTTTTTAAATCCCTGAACCTTCACATCCCGATTGGTCGAATAATTGGGTTTTCATTATTAATTCTGTCACTTTCGGGCTTGTTCCAAATTGGTTTAAGTTCACCAATCAATGCCGGTGGATTGGTCGGTGCGACTCTTTCTGCCGGATTGCTGGCTCTGATTGGCAAAATCGGCTCAGTTATTTTGTTACTGGCATTGTTTTTAACTTCGGTTTTGCTTATCACGGATCTGACTTATTTAATGATGCTCGGCGGTTTTTCACTGGCTTTTGATAATTTCAAAATCAGAATGGACGAATGGACGAGCAGTTTCCGTCAATGGCGCGAAACCCAAAAGGCTGAAGCCCAAAACCGCTTGGAAAAACGCCGGGAAATCTTACATCCGAAGGAACCAGAGCCAAAAGATGTCAAAAAGCCAACTATTTCGCTGGGTGATAAACTCGAAAATCCGTTGATTCCGAAAAAAGAGGAGAAAAAAGAAAAAGTTGTTGAGTCAAAGGAACTCCCTCAGATTGAAGAAGTTCTGCCTGCGAAAAAAGAAGATTTTCTGCCTAAAATCACTATTGGTGAAGATGTTTCTCCAGTTGATGTGACTGATGATTTACCACAGATTTTAGAATCTGTGCCGGATAAGCCAAAAGAAAATAATTTTCTGATTGACGAAGATGAGTTCATCGAAATTCCCATAAGTCCAATTCAGCAAACAGGCGATTTAGAGAAAATCGAGCTGCTTGATTTAGAAGAAGAAGTTCCTCCTAAAAAGAAAAAAGAGCCGCAAAATTTTGAAAACTATCTTTTACCGACTTCAGAGTTCTTGACTCAATCCCCGCCGCGAATTGAGCAAAAGGACGAAGAGCTTTTAGCCATTGCGCAGGAATTGGTTGAAAAAACGGGCGAGTTCAATGTTACCGGAAGAGTTATGCATATTTGCCAGGGTCCGGTAGTGACAACTTATGAATTTAAACCGGATGCAGGCGTTAAATATTCTCGAATCACCGGGCTAGGTGATGATCTATGTCTCGCATTAAAGGCTGAATCTATCCGCATTGACCGTATTCCGGGCAAGGCTTACGTTGGCATCGAAGTTCCGAATCATAATCGCGAAATCATTTATCTGCGCGAAGTTATCGAATCTAAAAAATTTCAGCAATCGGAATCTCTGCTTTCGGTCGCGCTTGGCAAAGCCATTGATGGCCTAAATTATGTCGCCGATTTAACTAAAATGCCGCACCTTTTGATGGCGGGACAAACCGGAGCCGGGAAATCGGTTGGGGTGAACTCCATTATTGTTTCGATTTTATATAAAGCAAAACCTGATGAAGTAAAACTGATCATGGTTGATCCAAAGCAAGTCGAGCTGGGAATTTATGCGGATATTCCGCATCTTGCAACGCCGATAATTACTGATCCTAAACGGGCTTCGGTCGCGCTCAAATGGGCAGTTGGACAGATGGAACGGCGTTACAAAGACCTTGCCGGATGGGGCGTTCGCAACATTGACGGCTACAATGCCGAAGTCAAACGGCGCAACGAGATCGGGCATTTGGATGATAACGGCGAAGCCTGGAAAAAATTACCATATATAGTGATCATCATTGATGAGCTTGCGGATCTGATGATGGTCGCGGGTAAAGAGGTTGAAGAATCAATTACCCGTTTGGCTCAAATGGCTCGGGCGGTTGGAATTCATTTAGTTCTAGCGACACAGAGACCTTCGGTTGACGTTATCACAGGGTTGATCAAAGCAAATTTTCCGTCACGCATTTCGTTCAGAGTTTCGTCAAAAGTAGATTCACGGACGATTATTGATGCAAATGGTGCAGAAAGTCTTTTAGGCAGAGGCGATATGCTCTTTCTTCCTCCCGGAACTTCTAATTTGGTTCGTGTTCACGGCGCATTTGTGGACGAAAAAGAGATCGCCAAAATTGTCGAACATATCAAAGCACAAGGAAATCCTGAATACGACACCACTATTACTAAAACCGAGGATGAGTTGGACGATTCAGGTGATTTACCGGGCAAAAAAGATCCGTTGTTTATGGATGCTTTGCGTTCGGTTGTGAGTGCGAAAAAAGCTTCGACCTCGTTGCTCCAACGGCACTTGCGAATTGGATACGGACGCGCTGCTGCCATTCTGGATGCGATGGTGCGCGAAGGCTATATTGGCGAAATGGATGGCAGCAGCCGCGCTCGACCAATTCTCGAAAAGGCTTACGAATTTCTCCAAAATGATGAAAACTTTTAGTTCTTTCTCAGTAATTTTATGGTCTTCTTTTATGAGATTTTTAATGACCCGAGTTTGGTCTATAACATAAAGATTGAGTCCGACCAATTGCTTTGGTTAAGTAAAATAAAATGTCATCATAATCAAAACAAACTCAACTATCAGCACCTTTGAGAAATTCAGGCACTGTGTGTTCCAGCATACATTAACCATGAAAATAAATTGCTATATTTAGGTATGGCTCGCTATCTTACAATCTTAATGATAATTATTTTCTTACCATGTTTAATGTTTCAAATTTATTTATTTTTTAAGGCGATTTTCACAAAGCATTGATCA
>DAORIL010000051.1:0-17773 GCA_035438525.1 Pyrinomonadaceae bacterium | reverse complement strand
GGTTTCCATCAATTGCTGATTATAGCCGCAAGTATCAGAACCCCAATTTGAATATCCCATCACCGCTGAACGCTGAACAGCAATAATTGAAGCGCGTAAACCTTCCTGAGTGCCGCCAATGTCACCGCCCCAATTGACCGAATATTGCGCCGTTCCCGTATATGCTCCACGCGGCATTGCCACAAAATCATCTCCACGATGTTTTTTAGCGATGTCATAAACGGCTTTGACATACATTTTCATATAAGCGTTACGATTTTCTCGTAAAGAGCGTCCGTCAAAAATGTTCGGCGTGCCGTCATCCGGAATATTTTCTTCGCCACGATCCAATTTGAATCCGGCTACACCGCGTTTTAGTAATTTCTCAATTCCGGCTTGCCAAAATGCTTTGGCATCGGGATTTGACAGATCAACCATCGGAAAATTATTACCGCTTGATGGGCGAATCTGTCCTTTCAGCGTATAGCCTTTGTTTGTTCCGTCATCCGCCATTTTGCCTTGTAAAAACGGTGCAATCCATAAAACTGTTTTTTGGTTATCAGCCTCGAGCCATTTGACCATTTTATCAAAATGCGGCAAGCGATTTTCATCAATCTCAAAATCGTCATAGCCCATTTTTCCCAGTCCCCACGGACGGTCAATCCAATAAACCCCGTTGGGAATTCCAAAGGCTCGCATCATCAAAACATCTTCCATGACCTCAGAATTAAAAGGGGCAGTGACAGAAGTTCCGTCATAATAATTTGTTCGCTGAGTATGTTCATCGCGCCAACGCCAGGGCGTGAACATCCATTTTGGCGGCAAAATCGAAGTTCCCACGTCAACCGAGTGCGCTTTGACCAAATCGGCAGGATTGGTTGAAGTGTAGATTTTTAATTCAAATTTCTGACCTTCAAATTCGATTTTGACCTTCGATTTATCTTCGGCGGCAAAATCATAAACTCCGGGAAAATCACCTTTGGTAAAAACCGCATAACCGCGTGATGAAAGATAAAACGGCGCATAAACGGAAGTCGTCGGTTTAACGATCATCTCGACTTTTTGCCCGCGTAGATTCATCCCTTCGGTAATTCCCGGTTTCCACGAAGCCTGCTGCGGTCCATCAACTACCCGCTCCATCAAACCCGTATAATATTCATCGGATAAAGCATCAATTGTTAAACCCCATTTTTTAATATCATTACTCGGATTAGCAGTAAAACTAAGATTAAAATTTTGCCCGTCGGGAATAATTGAAACTTTAATTGTGCGTCCGTCAGGCATTTTTACCTCAGTTTCAAATTGTCCGTTTTTCTTTGGTGAAGCGTTTAACTGACTCGTTAAAAAAACTCGTCCGTTAGCCGTTTCGTAGAAAAAACCGTCCAAAATTAATTTGCCGGAAATGACATTTTTTGATGGCAAAATGATATTTTTAGTGTTACTCTGCCCAAAAGACATCCCAACTAGGATCGAGAATATGAGTAAAAAAATGAAAGTAATTTTTTTCATAAATATTTAAGCGATTAACTGCGGTTGATTTGTTAAACGGAAAGTAACAACAAAGTTACTGCAACTTTAATTTTTCGTCCTTTTTGAAATGGAAAACTATGAAAATCTTTGATTTCAATAATACCTTTTTTCGTGCAAAATTTGTAATCTTTTTGATTGCTATTTTCAGTTCAACCTCTGTAACTTCGGCACAAACGCCACTGCCGACTCCGCTTAATCCAAATCTGCCAAGTCTTTTTGTGGTCGGAGATTCGACCGCCAACAATAATGCCAATGGCGGATTAGGTTGGGGCGAACCTTTTAAAGCGTATTTTGACACTTCAAAAATCAACGTCGTTAATCGTGCGAGAGCTGGACGGAGCAGCCGCACGTTTCAAGCCGAAGGTTTGTGGGATAAAGTTTTGAGCGAAATAAAGTCCGGGGATGTTGTTTTAATTCAGTTTGGTCATAATGATGGTGGTTCGATTGACCAAGCTCCGGCTCGCGGTTCGTTGCCCGGACTTGGTGAAGAAACAAAAGAAGTTACTAAACCCGATGGAACAAAAGAAATCGTCCACACCTTCGGCTGGTATATGCGAAAATTTGTTGCCGATACGAAAACCAAAGGAGCAACTCCAGTCATCCTTTCGTTGACCGTCAGAAACATTTGGAAAGACGGCAAAGTCGAGCGCGGTTCGGGACAATTCAGCACCTGGGCAGCAAATATCGCCCAATACGGGCAAGTTGAATTTATTGATTTAACCAATATTATTGCCGATAAATACGAACAGCTTGGCGAAGAAAAAGTCAAAGAACTTTTTGGTCTCGATCATACGCACACCAGTCCAAAAGGTGCCGAGCTAAATGCTTCGCTGGTCGTTTCAGCACTAAAAACCATTCGCAACTGCACCGTTTGCAATTACTTTTCTGATAAAGGCAAAGCAATTGAGGCAGCAAAAATTGAAAAACTCAAACCGCGTCGTCCGCTTCCCGAACCTGCCAATCCAAAACTTCCAACACTCTATTTAATTGGCGATTCGACAGTCAGAAACGGCAAAGGGGATGGCGGCGGCGGTCAATGGGGTTGGGGCGATCCGCTGTTCGATTATTTTGACCCAACGAAGATAAATGTTGTCAATCGGGCGGTTGGCGGATTGAGCAGCCGCACTTATTTAACTCTTGGTTATTGGGGTGATGTTTTAGCCAAACTCAAAAAAGGCGATATTGTCATTATGCAATTCGGACACAATGACGGCGGCGGAAATCGGGAAATGTCCCTCGTTCGCGGCTCATTCAAAGGAACGGGCGAAGAAAGTGAGGACTTTTACAATACACTCACCAAAACTACCGAAACTGTCCATACTTTCGGCTGGTATCTGCGGAAATATATCGCCGAAGCAAAAGCGAAAGGCGCAACTCCAATCGTTTGTTCTCTAGTTCCGCGAAAGATTTGGAAAGATTACAAAATCGTCCGAAATTCTGAAGATTATGGAAAATGGGCGGAAGAAGTTGCAGCCCGTGAAAAGGTCGGATTTATCAATCTCAATGAACTGATTGCTGCCGAATACGACAAATTAGGCGAAGAAAAAGTAGAACCACTGTTCGCCGATCCGCACACGCACACAAGCCGCGCCGGAGCAGAATTAAATGCGGAAATCGTCATTCGCGGACTGAATCTGTTAAAGAAAAATAATCTCTCGAAGTATTACAACGAGAAAGGTAAAAAGGTTGGTAAATAATTAAGATTTTTAGCCCGCGAATCTCCGCGAATGAACGCGAATATTTTGATTATTTGCTTGAAAACGATAGTTGTTTCCATAATTTGATTTCCATTCATGCAGATTCGCGCTGATTCGCAGGCAAATCTTCTTAACCAACAAATTATGGTTTTAACGAAGCTGTAAACGTATAATTACCCGATAACAATTCATAAATAGCTTTACCGTTTTCGTATTTCAAAAACCTGATTCCGTTTTTATCAGAAATCGTTTTTCCGTTTTCTTTTACGGAATTTCCCGAAATAGTTGGAAGATAAAGAGTCGCAGTCGTATTCGCGGGAACTGTTGCCGAATAAGTTAAATTTCCATTCTCAACTTTCCAAGAACTATTTATTCGCCCATACATCGAATCGTAAAAACCTTTTGCCCAGGTCATTTTTCCGGTTGGATCTGGTTCAGGTTGGAGAATGAAATGTTTGAATCCGGGATTTTTTTCGTCCCGCTGAATTCCTAATGAATACGCCATCATCCAACGTCCGACCGCGCCGAAGGAGTAATGATTGAAGGAGTTCATGCTGTTGTTGCCGCCGAAACCGTTTTCGACGGTATAGCCGTTGAGCCGTTCCCAAATCGAGGTTGCACCCTGATTAACGGGATAAAGCCACGAAGGATATTGTTCGTTTTGCAGTAATTTGTAAGCCAGATCAGTAGAGCCGCTTTCCGACAGAGCTTTGCTGATCCAGGAAGTGCCGATAAATCCGGTCATCAAAGAGTTTTCACCGCGTTCGATTCCACTATCGTCCATATTTTTTCGGCGGACTGTGTCAGCCAGATTTTTCTGTATATAAGGAATATTTTCATCACTGAAAGCGTGAAGTGCTAACCCAACGGCATACGAAGTTTGCGTATCGGAGACTTTCCATTCGGGCGGAATTCCGCGTGCTTTACTGGTAAAAGCCACCGTCCGATGTTCGCCATTAACAAATTTTGCATTGAAAAATGCTTTGCGTTCATCACGGATTTTGGCATATTTTTCGGCATCATCTTTTTTACCTAAAATTTCTGCCGTTTTTCGCATAATTTCGAGGTCGTAAATATGATAAGCAACCGCCAGAAACGGCACACCGAGCTGTGTATATTGCGGTCCAAGCCAGTCGCCAAGCCCGACTTCGTTCAATAGACCAGTGTCTTTACTGATATTCGCGGACAAATAATCCATGTATCGGGACATTGCCGGATAATGTTCTTCGAGGATGGCTTTGTCATTGTATTGCAGATACGCTTCCCACGGAAGAATGACACCCGCACTGCCCCACAAAATTCCGCCGCCACCGCCGCCAACTGGAGCAATATCTGCAAATCTGCCGGTTGAAAACTGCATATCACGCATGGCGACCATATGGCGTTTAAAAAACTCGGCTGAATTTGAAACATAAGTGGCAGTCGGCGAAAAAACGCTGATGTCGCCACCCCAACCCATTCGCTCATTGCGTTGCGGACAATCGGTCGGAATTGAGAGGAAATTATCCACATTTGACCAGACGAGATTTGACCAAAGTTGATTAACTTTCGGATTTGAAGTTTCGTAATCAGCCGTCAATTTCAAGACCGAACTGATCGCCACACCCTGCACATTTTCAAGCGGCAACGGGTTATCAATTCCCGTAATTTCCAGATACTGATAACCGTGTTGCGTAAAATGCGGCTGAAAAACCTGCGCCCCATCTTTCATTGTGTAAATATCCTGCGACAAAGCGGCACGATAATTTTCGGTCATAATCATCCCGACGTTCTTTTTCGATTCGGGCAAATCCGGATAAAGCATTTCGGAAACTCTCAGCGTAATTTTCTGTCCAGCTTTACCGTTTGCAATAGTAATTTTCGGAACGCCGACAATATTTTGCCGCATATCATAAAGAAATACACCGGGACGGATTTCTTTAACGCTTTTCGCCGTGAGGACTTTGAAAACTCCCGCGTTATTGCCGATTTGTCCGAGCAATCTCATATTTGAGTAATCATATCTTCCGCTGTTGTCGGTATAAATCGTTCCTTCGAGCGGAATTTTGACGGCAGGTTTCCAATCTTTATCTTTATAATTTGCGCTGCTCCAACCGTTAATTTTCGCCTCTTGCGTTGCGTCATAAACCTCGCCCAACTGCAAACTGCTGTAAAGAATCGGACCGCCGTTAAAATATTTCCACGTCTTATCATTCGTGGTAACGACATCTGTCGAGCCATCCGAATAAGTAATGACAAGTTTTGCCAAAAGGGATTGACGGTCGCCGAAATGATTATGAATCGCATCAAAGCTCAAAACGCCGCTCCACCAACCTTCGCCGAGCATTGCACCAAGAGCATTTTCGCCGTTTTTAATCTGAGCCGTAACATCATAAGTTTGATAAAAATGAGTTTTCGGATACTGCGTAAATCCCGGATTGTAATAATCGTCTCCGACACGCTTGCCATTCAAATACATTTCATAAATTCCGCGTGCCGTCACATAAAGTCTGGCATTATCAATCTTTTTCTCTTCAGTTTTGAACGCAGTCCGTAACATTGGCATCGAATTTCGGCTGGGATCCTTGACTGCGAAAAAACCTTTTTCGCCACCATTTACCTGATATTTTTCATCTTTGACTGTGATTTCGTTAAAAAAAGGTCTTGTGGAATCATCCTTAAACAAAATGTGCGAAGGACTGCGAAAATTTGAGATGATGATGTTGGAAAAGTTTGCCGTTTGATTAGCCGGAACAGAAAATCCCATTTCGCTCAACATTCCAAAAGTATTGACTGCGCCGTTTGTGCCGAACGGATTGACCGCGACCGAAATCGGTTTTGAATTGTCGGCAGTATTAGCAAAATTGCTGTTGCCGTCAATCGAAATCAGAAATCCGCCCCAACGGTCTTTGAGTTCAAAATTATGTGGGTTGTGTTTGTTTGTTTCGTTGATGACAGACGGCAAAATGTCAAAACTTGCAAGTGGAACATTCGCTTTATCCGTATCCGTATAACCAACCCTATAAACATTGAATTTCGCCAATCCATTCGGAGATTTGCCGACTGCCGAAATATCCAATTCAAACTTGATATAACTTTCGTCTTTTTTATTTTCAAGCTGATAAATATTTTTGTTGCGATCCATCAGACGCGGATCATTTGCGCCGACAATAAAACTTGCCCGATTGCTGCCTTCGTTGATGGTTTGTGTGTAGTTGAGTTTATAGATCGAAAAGTATTGGGCATAAAACGGCAAAGACTCTTCGTCGCCGCCAATCCAGGTTGCTCCATCCCATGCCGACAGATTTGGATCAGGATTCATCAAACCCGTTTCAAACCACGATTCAGCCCGAAATTCTTTCCCTTTCTGATTCCAAACCGTAACTTTCCAATTATATTTAGTGGTTGGCTGAAGATTACTTCCGCCGTAAGGAATATTTACTGATTCGCCCGAATTTATTTTTCCTGAATCCCAAAGCGTTTGTTTCTGCGGATTTGTGACTTCAATTCTATAAGCCGATTGTGAAACTCCGCGTTCCGCCGAATTAATTTGCCAGGTAAAATGCGGCGTTTTTACATCAATTCCAAGCGGCGTTTCGGAACTTTCGGTCAGCAGATTTTGAATCGTTGTTTGGGCATTTACATTTATAAAAAATGCGATCAGTAAAGCGATTAACCAAAGGGAATTGTTCTTCATTCCGTAATTCTAAATTGATAGACGAATTTAGCAAGATGATTTTAAACTTATTCACTTTTACGAAGAAAATTCTTTTCAAAAAATTACTTGAGTAGAATTTGACGCTGCATCACTTTATCTACACAAATAGTTTTGCCAAGCTGAAAATCAAAGGCTCCGCATTCTTCAAAATTCCATTTGTCGTAAAATTTCTGAGCAATCAGATTATGCCGCCAAACTGTCAGCCAAATCGTATCGTGTTTTAATCTTGCCGATTCCTGCAAACAGCAGTTCATCAAGCTCGCGCCGATCCCGAATCCGATAAATTTTTGTTTGTTATAAAGCCGTTTTAACTTGATCGGATTTTTACTCTTAATACTTTCGGTTGTTACACTGCGTTCCAGTTTGGCATAACCGACTGCCTCGCCTTCGATCTCTGCCAGAAAGAATATTGTTTTCGGGTCGTTTAATTCCGAATTCATCTGCGAAATGGTAAAAGCCGATTCCATATAAACCCTCAAATCATCCTGCGGCATCAACGGATTTCCGGCGAAAGCATCATGAAAAGTTTCTCTACCGAGATTGGCAAGCAATTCTGCATCTGCAGCTTCTGCATATCTAATTTTTATGGTCGAATTCATTTTTCAATCACCTTTTCAAAACAAATGCTGTTGTCCATACCGATATATTGCCCATAATTCGGAATCTGCGAATAGCCGTTTTTTCTATATAACGCAATGGCTTCGGGTTGTTTATAACCGGTTTCCAAAACGCATTTTGCATAATCTAATTCCGCCGTCCATTTTTCCAATTCTTGCAAAACTTTTGAGGCAATTCCTTTTCCGCGACTTTCCAATGGCACAAACATTCGCTTAACTTCCATCGAATTTCCGTCAAAACTTTTGATTGCACCGCAACCGACTGCCACCTCGTTTTCGTAGGCAACAACGACATATTTTATCGCGTCAATTTTGTTAAATTGAGCATAGTAAGCATGTTCCGCGCCATCGCGAATTGCCAATTCTTTGTCTAATTCTCTGACCAGGTTTTGAAAGTCCGTATCGTCCGAATTTGTTCTTTTAAGTGTAATCATTTCTTTAATTCCAGTTAAATAATTGTTTACTTATAGCAATTAATGTAATCAATAAATAGATAGAATTAAGCACCGTATTGGCAAATGCCTCTTTGCGAAAAGTATAATAGATTAAACAGCAGCAGCCGAATATATTCATCAGCAAAAATATCAATGAATTACTACTGAGAAATTGTTGAGTATTCAAACCATATCCAGTCAAGCAAACAATCCCGCCGCCCCAGCCTAAAAAGTTTAGATATTTGTGATTTTTCATCTCTACTCCTTTTCTTCAGTAATTTCCAATCGCATTTCAAGCAGATTCGGAGTGAATCCTGCTTTTTCATACGCTTTGATTGCGGACCGGTTGACGCTATAAACTTCCAGCCGAACTTCAGTTAATCCGCGTTCCTTTGCCCAATTTATCAAAGCATCCAAAATCTTTTGATTGACACCTTTTCCGCGATTTTCCGGCTTAACATACATAAAACCTAGATGAGCATAATGTTCGTGTTTTAAATAATCTTTCGCTTCTTTTTCCAAGGCATAGCCCGAACCAATCAACTCGCCATCAAGTTCTGCCACAAAAACCGCAGAAAGTGGTGATTCAATTAATTTTGCCAGATCGTAATAATGAATTTCGCCGTCTTTTAGAGTTGAATCAAACGGACGTTCAGCCGCGACAATTCCCTGTTCAAATTCGAGTAATATCTCAATTTCTTCAATTTTTGCCTGTCTAACAATCAAAATATTTCTCCTCAAAAAATAATTTACACTTTTTTCTAATGCAGAAAAATGCTAAATTCACATTGATTAATGCACAATATGAATTAAAAATGAATTTACAACAGATCCAATACTTTCTCGCACTTGCTAACGAACTGCATTTTTGGAAAACATCGGAAAAAGTTTTTATCACGCAATCAGCTTTAAGCCGACAAATTAAAAGTTTAGAAAATGAGCTTGGCTTTCAGCTTTTTGAACGTGATAAGCGCAATGTAAAATTAACTGCCGCCGGCGAATTTTTGCAAACGGAATTTGCTAAGATTTTGACCGATTTTGAAAGTGTGACACGCCATGCCAAACAGATTGCAGCGGGCGAAATAGGAACTATCTGCATCGGTCATCCGGCTTCGATCACTTTTTCCGTTCTGCCCGAAGTTTTATCCAGAGTTTCTCTTAAACATCCGAATATAGTTGCTCAGATGACTGAGGTTGACGTAATTGACATTGATTCATCACTATTAACGCATCGGATTGATGTTGCGTTTAGCCGCGAACTTCCAAAATCAAATAAACTCGTGTCAAAACTTTTGCTGACAGAGAATTTTGCCTTGGTTGTTCCGGCAAATCATCCAACTACTCAAATGAAAGAAATTAAATTGAGCGAATTGGGGAACGAAAGATTTGTTTTGCCGCCGTTAGCCGGAAAAAGTGAACATGCTGCCCAACTGAGAGCAATTTTCTCGGAAGCAGGATTCGCTCCGCATGTTCATTTTGAATCGGATTTTGGTTCAACTTTACTCGGATTGGTCGCCAAAGGTTTAGGAATTTCGGTGATGCCTTTTTCGTATTCGCATTATTTAACCGAAGAAGTAAGATTCATCAAAATTCCTGCAACATCGAGCCTTTATGCAATTTGGCGGGCGGACGAAAAAAACGTAGTTATTGATAATTTTCTCAAAGTAATTGAGAGTTTTACCGCAAAATAGTTCAACTCAAATCGCTTTTTTCAAAACCACGAATTCCAGTTTTCTGGTTGGTGTGCCAAATTTGTTTTCAGTCGGAAAAGGTTTGGTTTCGCCAGTCAAATAATAACCGTGGCGAAGATACCAATCTATTAATTCCTGGCGCAAAGAAACAACCCACATCACAATCGCGTAACAGTTTTTTTCGATCGCATATTCTTCGGCGTAATTCAGCATTTTTTTGCCGATTCCCTGCGCCTGAATTTCCGGTGAAACGGTCAAAGTCCCTAAATATAAGTAATTACCCTGAATCTCCAAATAGACGCAGCCAATAATCCTGCCGTTTTCATCGGTGTATTTTTTGAAACTTCCATTTGGGTTTTCCATCATTCTTTGCAAAGCCGGTAAATCTATCCGCTCACCACCTTCAATTAAACCAGCTTCGGTTGTCCAGCCTTTTTTAGAAAATTCACCACGAAATGCGCTGTTTATCAAGTCTTTTATTGGCAGAATATCGTCAATCGTGGCGGTTGAAATTTTATTATTTTCCATATTCTCAATAAACTTTTTACGTTTAGGTCATTAGCAAGCCGTTGAAAACGGCGAAATGTTTGTAGCCCACAATGCTAATTGTGGGTCTGATGATTGGCAACCTTCAAGTTATCGAAGATAACGACATAGATTTTCAGCTTGATTATTATGTCGCCATTTTCAACGGCTCAAAATCTATGGCTAATTTTCCCATAGTTGCACTATGGGCTACAACCATTTCGCTGTCTTCGACAGCTAAAACTAACTTTTGATTAAGGTTTTTGAATTATCATTACTGACCTAATCAGTTACAAATTTTTTATGTTTAGAGATTCAGTTTTTTATTTTGGTAATTTTACGATTTCGACCCAATTTGGATTTTTTCCAACTTCTATTTGGAATTTCCGATTTAATGTTCCGATTTTTTGGTCAATCTGATAAACGCTTAGGGAATTTGATTTTTGACCGACTACCATCAAATATTTCCCATCCGGCGAAACATTAAAACCACGCGGCTGCAGTTCAGTCGGATAATTATCAATGAGAGTCAGTTTTCCGTTTTTATCATCAACCCGAAACGCTGTAATGGTGCTGGTCGTTCGTTCCGAAGCATACAAAAATTTACCGTTCAGCGTTAAACGAATATCGCCAGACCAAGGCTTTTCTTTAGAATTTGCAGGCATTATCGAAGTTGATTCAAGCAATTGAAGTGTGCCCGAAGAATCAAGCCGATATACACTCACTGTGCCGTCAAGCTCATTGTTTCCAAATACTAAACGATGATTTGGATGAAAGACAAAATGGCGCGGTCCGGCACCTTTTTTTGTTTCCACCGTTGGCGGTTCATTTGTTGAAAGATTTCCGCTTTTTTCGTCAAATTTGAACTGCAGCAAACGGTCTTCACCCAGCGTTGAAACAAACAAAAATTTATTGGAAAAATCGGTCAGGATACAATGCGCGTTCTTTCCGGTTGGAATTATTTGCAGCGGTTGTGGATTAATTTCTCCATCTTTTGCAATAGAATTAACCGAAATTTTGTTGCCGCTGTATGACGCTCCGAATAGATATCGACCTGTCCGGTCAGTCGAAAGATACGCCATGTTGTCGGCTAACGGTGTGTTTTTTATTAAGGTAAGTTTGCCGTTTTCAGGGTTGATGGCAAAACTACTGACCGAAAATGGTTCCGAACGCAAAGAAGCATACAAAAATTTATGATTTGGGCTAATAGCGAGCGGCATCACGTTACCCGTGACCGCTACTTTCTCGATTATTTTTAACTCTCCGTTTTTCTCGTTCAATTCCAGAACATAAATTTCGCGGCTGTCGGCGTTTGAGACATAAACCATTGTTCGTGCAGCAGTTTCAAAAAATGTCATAACAATAATGATTATGCCGATTAAAACCTTTTGCAAAGATATTTGCTTCAAAAATTTCATTTATCTAAAAGCTGTCGGTGATAGCGAATATTCTTGGTTAAATTGTCCCTCGCTCATCGCGTCAATTGGCTTTTCAACCACCATAATCGTTCCATTAATTTTCTGCAAAAGTCCGCTTTTCGGCGTATTTTTTGACGAAAATTCCAAATCATGATGGCGGATGTAACCTGATTTTCCAATCTCCGCTCCGATAAAATGATTCAAATTTCCGATCAGATGCAAGGTTAAATTTCCGGCAGAATTAGTAACGCCTTTTTCTGTCAACCACAAATTATTTTCGTCCTGTTAGAAGTCAGTCTCTTGCCTTAATTCTTCTAAGTCACGGCGATAAAGTGTTTTTAATGTTTCTTTTAGCATATTTTTATTCAGCTTTTAAGTTTACTTTTTCAATCTGTTTTCCTTCTTTTCTAGCCTCTGCCCAGGTCATCGGGAAAAAATGAATATCGCCGCTCGATTCTGCATCGGTAATTCTTGATAAAGCCGTCCGAATAATTTTCTTTTGCAGCTCGGTATGAAACGGAACGCCAAAATGATGTCCCATCATAAACGGCAAAAACATTGCTCGCGGCGGCTTGATATGTTCCGTAACATCAAGCGAAACGGAAATAGAAACTGTTGGAATTCCTCTTTTTTCAATCGCACGCTGAACCAGCGCGATGCTCTGATGGCAAATCGGTCAGGCAGGCGAAAGCAGAGCAACATCGGTGCCTTCTGATTTAACGGCTTCGGCAATATTTTCTGCCAGAATTTGCTCCAATCTTTCCGCATCCATATTGTAGCCGATGAACGAAAAGAAATTTTCGGTTAAACTTCCGATAAATTCTTCAGCAACCAATTCGCGCAGACGCTCAATCGGAAAAATCACATTCAAATCTTGATTTGCGCCAAAGGTCGGATATTTTAATTGATGAATTTCTAAATCCGTCGTTTTTGAATTGGACGGAACACGCCTAAAACTGTAATCGCCAACCGGATGAACTGTATCAAAAGGCATTGTATTTTTGGGTTGAACGCCCGCTGTGCTGACAAAAGTCAGCCGCGATTCAGACAACAGTTTTGATAATTTTGCCAGCGGAATCAAATCGTTTTTGGTAATCATCGAACCCGGATAACGGTCATTAACGGTTTGCCATAAACCGGGGCGAAGCTGTTTAAATTTTTCAGAGATTTCCGTCATGAATCCACTCTCCCGATTTTTGGACAAAATAAAAATGCAGATGGAAAAAAAGGTGTGCCAATGTTGCCGAATCTTTTTCGGCTAAGGTTTTGAGGATAAATTCTCTATCGGTTGCGGGAACTTCGAGCATCGGTTTCAACGCTTCGATCCACGCTTTGTCAATTTCTTGCTTACCTTTTTCCTCGTTGCCGTCGCCGAAATGGAGCCGCACATAACGAATCAACTTTTCCGACTCGCTGTTTTCAATTGCTTCTTTTAAATATGCCAGTGACATTAGATTTTTTGCCTTTTGTAAAAATCAGTCTTTAATTCTAATGAATTATTTAAGTGTTTTTATTCCCTATAATTTTTAGACTTACTACTGTTTGGCCAATTCCACCCGCCGATTTTTTGCTCGTCCTAATTCGGTATCATTCGGGCTGATCGGATTTGATAACCCCATACCTTTTGAACTCAAACGCGATGCGTCAATTCCCGCACTGATCAAATAATCTACAACCGCTTTCGCCCGTTTTTCCGAAAGATTTTGGTTAAAAGATTCTCCGCCGATATTGTCAGTATGACCTTCGATACCCATTTTCCAATCAGATTTTTCTTTCAAAAGTGTGACGATTTTGTCTAAGACAATTTTTGACTCAGAACGCAATTTATCCGAATTAAAATCAAAGTTAATTCCGTAGATTACGGCTCGTCCATCTTTCTCAAGTTCTTTGGCAATTTCCGATTTTGCCGTGTCGCCGCTTTTGAAATTTGGAATATCAGGACAATTACCTAAATCAGAATTAACTTTCTCGAATTGTTCCAACGCCCAAAAACCTTCGTTTTTTAATCGCCAGAAAATAACTCGTTTATTATCGGCAAAAACCATCAAACCCGTATTTTTACCAAGATCCGGCTGCTGCCAATCCAGATTTGCCACCGTTCCGGTTAAACCGCCGGAAAAACTCCCATTTTCACGCCAACAACCCGCGACCGAAGTTCCCTCTTGTTTGATAAACAGATCGCCCGAATCGGAATCTTTCGCTTTGCCTGTTTCTTTGTCAATTTCGCGGTAAGTTCCGTTTAGATTTTGCGGAACATCGGCAGTTTTTTGCGTTCCGTAACCAAACATTCTTTTGAGTGAAACTGCTTCCATTGAACCGTGATTATTTTTAACCGTCAAACGAAACCAGCGAGCCGGAGTTTCTGTTTTGACGGGAAATTCGCTGATTTTTGATTCCTGCTCAAGTGAGGTTTCCAAGATCGTCTGAAAACCGCTTTCGGCATTTGTATTTGAAGCCTCAAGCAAAATATCCTTGGCATTTTCTTCTGTGGTGTAAAAAATATGCTTGGTATCGAAACCTACCTTTTTCAGAGTCGTTTCGCCCGGTGTTTCAATCACAAAAACTTGATTTGTTACTTTCCCTTCGTCAGAACGCCACATCATTCCGTCAAAGATCAAATTTATCGGATTGTGGTCAAATGCCCGATCCCATTCCGGTTGTTTTACCAAATAAGCTCCACTTGCCAAACTCAAAAGATTTTCGGTTTTGGCGGAATCAGCTTCAGGCGAAGCGACGGGAGAATTTTCGGTTTTAACATTGGCATTTTCTTTGTTTTTTTCGACCACAGAATTAGAATTATTTGCATTCGTCTCTTCTTTTTTGCTCAAAAAATTACAAGCCAAACCAAATGTTGCAATCAACATTATTGGTAAAATTAGATTTATTCGCATATGTAAAGTTGGGTGTTTGATAAGATTCTAAATACTATTGTAAGTGTGGGGACTGAAATTTTCAAAAACCTTCATTACGAAAGATTTTATAAACCAAATCATTTTACTAATATAAATGCTACAAATTTTTCTCTAAAAACTGTTCAAGAAAATCTTCCAAACCTACCTTTGCCGAGAAAATTCCCGTCCCGTGTCCGCCTTTTAGATAGATTTGCATTTCGTATTTATCGTTCGGAACCGATGACTTTAATTTTTTGACAGTTTCAGCAGATTCTTTATCATCTTCCGCCGCAACCAGCAAAAGCGAACGATCACCGTAATTTTTGACAGAATCTTCGATTGGCAAATTACCAAAATAATTAAGTCCCGGCGAAAGAAGTGCAACTGCTTTAACTTGTTTATTTTCCGCCCCGTAGATAATTGCCAAACTGCTTCCATAAGACGCACCGACGACTCCGATTCGGGCGGCATCAACATTTTTCTGTTGCTTCAAAAAATTAAAAGCATTATCAACATCAGCTTTCATTCCTTTGACCGTTTCATCCGTCCGCAAAGACGCAACCGTTTGTCCATCAGTAGTTTTTACCGATTCACCAAACCCACGTCCATCAATCGCCAACACGCCAAAACCTTTTGCTTGCAGACGCCTGGCAAAATCATCATAAGATTTGCGATCACTTCCCCATTGATGAAGCAGCAAAACCGCAGGCGAATTTGCTTTGGGCGATTCGTAAAATGTGCCGATAATTTCAACTTTATCGGCTGATTCAAATTTTATATTTTGCGGTGCAGAAATTTGTGAAGATGCTTGAGTTGATATGTTGGAAATATTTGAATTTGTTTGGTTTGTTGAATTAGAAACAGTTTGATTTTGGCAAGCGAAATTCGTCAAAAGTAGAAAACTGATGAGTGATGTGCTTAACCAGAATTTATTTTTCATAGAATTTTCCTACGATTTTTATGTCATCTTCTCGGACTTTGAAAGGTTTTCCACATTCCCTACATTTAGAATCAATTTCAAACCAAACATAGCAATGCATTTTTTGCACGCCTTCACAAGGATTTCTCAAACAGTTTCTTTGATAAACCTCAAGTTCTGAAGGACTGACTGAACAGTGCTTTCGTTTTGCCAGAAAATTTGAGATGGGGTGAAATCCTCTTTTAGTAACAAGAAAACAAGCCTTTTGCCCTTAAGTTTTCCGTATTTCAAATTTTCCACCTGTTATTCGACACCAAATTCTATAAACTAACTGAGAAATATCTGCCTCAATAATATGTATTTTTAGATTTATCGGTAACTCTGGTTTTCCGAATATTTCTTTGAAATCTTTATAGCTTTGAACATACATAAAATTTCCAACAAATCATCACGCAAAAACCTCGATGACCTTTTGCACCGCTTCGGCTAATTTATCAACTTCCTGTTTCGTATTGTAAAAAGCAAAGCTCGCACGGGCAGTCGCAGGAACATCAAAAAATTTCATCACCGGTTGGGCGCAATGATGTCCAGCGCGAACGGCGATGCCTTGTTGGTCAAGAATTGTGCCGATGTCATGCGGATGAACATTTTCGATGGTAAAAGATAGAACCGACGCTTTTTCTTTCGCCGTGCCGATGATTTTTACGCCTTCGATGGCAGAAAGTTTTTCGGTGGCGTATTCGAGCAGTTCGTGTTCGTAGGCGAAAGCCGCATCCAAATCAATTGAATTAAGATAGTCAATTGAAGCACCAAGTCCAATATTGGCAGCAATTGCGGGCGTTCCGGCTTCAAATTTTTCGGGTAATCCGGCATAGGTCGTTTTTTCAAAGGTGACGACCCGAATCATCGAACCGCCGCCTTGATACGGAGGCATTTTTTCAAGCCATTCTTTTTTGCCGTAAAGCACGCCGCTTCCGGTTGGCGCAAACATTTTATGTCCTGAAAAAGCGTAGAAATCCGCGTCCAGATCCTGCACGTCAACGCGCATATGCGGAACGGCTTGCGCTCCGTCAACACAAACAGGAACGCCGAATTTATGCGCCGTGGCAATCATTTCCTTGATCGGATTAACCGTTCCGAGCGAATTTGAAACGTGTGTCACAGCAACAATTTTAGTGCTCTCATTCAAAAGATTCTCGTATTCATCCAAAATCAGTTCGCCTTTTTCGTTGATCGGAATGACACGAATTTTTGCGCCGCGTTCTTCGGCAATCATTTGCCACGGAACAATATTTGAATGATGCTCCATCTGCGAAATGATAATTTCGTCACCTTCGTTGATAAATTTTCGCCCGTAACTGCCAGCAACTAAATTAATTCCTTCGGTGCAGCCGCGCACAAAAATACATTCTTTATCTTCTCCCGCATTAATGAATTTACGGACCCGCGACCGGGCTTTTTCGTATTCGCTGGTCGCCAGCTGTGAAAGGTAATGCACGCCGCGATGGACGTTTGAATGTTCTTCCGCCAGATACTTACTACCGCGTTCAATTACCAAATTTGAAACCTGCGAAGAAGCCGCGTTATCTAAATAAACTAAAGGTTTACCGTTCACTGTTTGGGTTAAAACGGGAAAATCTTCACGAATTTTATTTACATCAAAATTGCTCATTTGTTTTACTGCTGTCATATAATTTACTCTAATTCGATAAATCCATTTTTGAAATCAATCTTCAAAAGATTCTCACGCAAAAAATCCAGACCTAGAACTCCATCAACGCTTGAAGTCGGTGGAAAATCGTGACCGATAGCTATAAAATTTGACCTTTCTTTTCCCAAAGCAGTTAATTTTTTAATTGTGATTTTGGGAACGAAAATTAAACCACTTCCGGTTGTGATATAAACTTCGTCTTCGGGATTATCCAAATTGTAGCCGACTTCACGCAACTTTTTTGCAGAAATTATTGTTCCACTCGCACCTGTGTCAAGTGCTAAATTCAAAATAACTTCTCTATTGTCATTAACAACCTTGACACGAACATAAACCAAACCGTATTCGGCATTAAACTTAAATTTCATAACAGTTTATGCGTGTTCAAAGCCCAATAAAAATCCCATATTCGGATCAGGTTTGCCGATAAATAATGAAGCAAGATGTTTAGACTTAGATTTCATTGCAATTTGATGAAGCTCATTTTTATCTTTTCCGTGATAAGTAACTTTGCCACGAATAACTTCCAACTGCTCATTTGCTTCAACATCTTCAATCAAAACCCATTCGCCATCGTATCTTTTTTCGATTTCTTCCATCGTTAAAATTTCGCTCATATTTGACCTCAATTATCAGATGATTTTAACTAACTCAAAATTGCTTT
>DAORIL010000050.1:0-17964 GCA_035438525.1 Pyrinomonadaceae bacterium | reverse complement strand
ACCTCAAAAGCAGAAAACGGCAAAGATTATTTTGTCAAAGCCGAAGCTATTTCCAAAGGAACTTTGCTTAAACTTTTTCGTTTTAGCTTTCTCTATCGCGTTGAATCTACAATAAATAGTGAAAATCTTACTATCATTAAAACTATTAAACGAGATGAGCAGGGTGAGCGGGTGCGTGATAGCGAAGCAAATTTTGACTATGTTGAAAAGAAGGTAACCTACACCGAAACCGATCCTAAAGATGCCAATCGTCCGCCACGCCGGATTGCTTCGGCAATTGAATCTGAAACTCACGATATGGTTTCCGGTATTTACTTCCTGAGAGGTATGCCGTTAGAGATCGGAAAAACTTTAAATCTAATGGTCAGTGATTCGGGTTTGGTTTATCAAGTTCCGATTAAAGTGACCAAACGTGAGATGCAAAACACGATTCTTGGTAAAATAATGTGTTTTCGGGTTGAACCTCAGGTTTTTGGCAAAGGGCGAATGATTGAAAGCGAAGGCAGTATGATCATTTGGATTACTGATGATAATCGCCGTTTGCCGGTGCGTGCCAATCTCAATACCAGCATCGGCAAAGTTGATGTCAAACTCCGCAAATATGAAGTAAAAAAATAAACAGATTAATTGTGAATTGTGCATGGGTAATTGTTGAATTGGCTACGAATCAATTCAGCAATTACCCTATTTTTTTGTATTTTTACGAATAAATGCGCACGAATTCACTTGTAAAACTTGTCAAATAGTGCAAATTCCGTCATAATTATTTTGAATTCAAGAAGAGTTTATCATTAAAACTATGAATGACAGCGATAAAAAAAATTCAAAAGTAAAAGCAGAGAAAACAACTAAGAAAGTGAAAGTTGTTGATGAGATTAAAGTTGAAGCAAAATCGAAAGTAGCCGCAACTAAGAAAATAACAGCAAAAATCGAAGCCGAAGCAACACCAAAAGTCAAAAAAGCGGTTGCCAAAACTCCGGTTGAAGTTGCGCCAAAATCAAAAACCACAACTAAAACTGAAAAAGTTGAAGTAGTTGAAGCTGCCCCAAAAGTTCAAAAAGCTACAGCTAAAACCGAAAAAGTTGCAGTTGCGAAAGCTGAGACTGAAATTGAGCCAAAGGCGACAAAATCTAAAACTAAGGTTAAAGCTGATGAAGTAGTTGAGGTAAAAGCCGAAACGAAAGCAAAGAAATCTGCAGCTAAAACTGAAAAAGTTGTAGTTGCAAAAGCTAAAAAGTCGAAAGCTGAAAAAGTTGTTGCCGAAGCTGAAACCGAACCTGAAAAATTACCGCTGGCTGCCAAAATCCAAACTCTGGAAAATTTTGATTTAGCGGAAACTGAAGTCGAAACTGAAGAGCTTTCGCCTGTTTTTAAGGCACTTGCCGAACCGAAATTGCCTACTCTGCGTGAAGAAAATCGCGCCTTCTTGCAAATTCAGTCGCCAACCCGTGTTTTCTTTTACTGGTCGCTTAAACAAGATTCCTACAATACTTTGCGCCGTGCGCTTGGAACACGCGCCGATGATTATTTTTTGGCAATCAGATTAACTAATTTGAGCACCAACAAGGACGAAATTCATCAAGTCGGCAATAAAGGCTCGTGGTGGTTCAACAACATCGAAGCCGATTCAAAATATCGGGCCGAAGTTGGATTTTATGCTCAAGGTCGTCCATTTGTGAGAATTGTTTTCTCAAACACTTTGGAAACTCCGCGCCAAAAACCTTCGGAAAATGTTGCTTATCAACCATATTTTGCGGTAAGTGCCGAGCAATTTGCCGAAGTTTTGGATTCAGCCGGATTTTCGCAAGATGCTTTTGAAGTATATTTAGCCGGAGACGAACCGCAATTTGCCGATGAAGCTACACAAAAAGCTTTTGTGCAATTGGTCGGAACCGCACAAATTGATTTTTCAAATATCGATGTTAACGAATTGCGTTATGTTTTGTTTGCTCTGGCATCGGGCGTTTCGCTGTTCTCTCTGCGCGACCAGCTTTCAGGCAATTTGTTTGAATTTTTGGCAGCCTTAATTGACGAAAATCCAAATGCGTTGACCGAGGAAAAAGTCATTTTAGCGTTAGAAGAATTTTTCGGAGTTTCCCCGCTTGACGAAGAAATCGAAGAGGAATTCGGCGCACCGACAGTTTTCGGCGCAAGTTTGATTAATTTTCCAAAACAGTTGCGAAAGAAAACATCGAAATTCAGTCCGAAAGGAAAACTCAATCCGTTGAGTTCGTTTTCGTTAAAATAGTTTTTCGGAAAAAGAAATATTTGCCCGCGAATACACGCGAATACACGCGAATGAACTAATTTTTAGCTTATCTCTAAAAATCTTCGCGGCGATTCGTGTAATTCGCGGGCAAAACTTTTTATGTTATTTCGTGTGTTTTAGTTTAGAATAGGATTTTAAGAATTACACAATCTAAAATCGGAAATCCAAAATCGAATTATGCCAATTGGTTATTTCAGTCTAATCCTACATGCACATTTACCTTTTGTGCGTCATCCCGAATATCCTGAATTTTTAGAAGAAGATTGGCTCTACGAAGCAATCACCGAAGTTTATTTACCGTTGATTGTTGCTTTTCAAAATCACCAGCGCGAAGGAATTAAATCCCGTCTGGCAATGAATGTTTCGCCACCGCTCTGTGAAATGTTGGCTGATCCGCTTTTGCAAAATCGTTACACGCATCATTTGGAAAATTTAATTGCGCTGGCAGAAAAAGAAGTCGTCCGCACCGAAAAAGAAGACCCGAATTTCTACGCGGTCGCAAAAATGTATGCAGAAAACTTAAATGCGGCGCTCGATTTGTGGAACAATCGTTACGGACGCAATTTAATTAGTGCTTTTCGTGAACTGCAAGACGCAGGGGTTCTGGAAATTATCACTTGTTGTGCTACACATGGATTTTTACCTTTGATTTCGACCCACGAAGCCCGCCGCGCTCAAATTCAATTAGCAGTTCAGAATTACAACAAACACTTTGGACGCAAACCGCGTGGTATTTGGCTGGCTGAATGCGCTTATGAACCGGGCGTTGAAGAACTTTTGAAAGAAGCAGGAATTGAATATTTTATTGGCGATTCGCACGCCATTTTGTATGGTGATCCGCGTCCCAAATATGGTGTTCACGCCCCGATCAAATGTCCAAACGGAGTCGCAGTTTTTGCCCGTGATGTCGAAACTTCGCAACAGGTTTGGAGTTCGGAAGTCGGTTATCCGGGCAATCCATATTATCGGGAATTTTACCGCGATGTCGGTTGGGATTTGGAATTTGAATATCTCAAACCGCATTTGCACAAAGATGGCGCACGTCGTCATTTAGGCTTGAAATATTATCGGATTACTGGCAAAACAGACAAAAAAGAGGCTTATGTTCCAGTTTGGGCGCAGGAAACTGCGGCGCGGGATGCGACGGATTTTATTGCTAAACGGATTGAGCAAGCCTATAAACTGCGCGAAACTTTCGGCGAACATCCCCCACTCGTTGTTTCGCCGTATGATGCCGAACTCTATGGGCATTGGTGGTATGAAGGTCCGCAATTTATAGATTATCTTTTCCGTAAATTTCACTACGACCAATCGCAGGTTCAAGCTATTACACCTGGAGATTTTTTGGATTCGGACATTCCGATTCAGGTTCAACAGCCCTCTGCATCCTCTTGGGGTGAAAGAGGTTATTACAAAGTTTGGCTTAACGAAAACACAGACTGGATGTATCCATACGCGCACGATGCTGAAACAAAAATGACCGAACAGGCAAACTTTCACGAGCATCCGAACGAAATTCAATGGCGGATTTTGAATCAAATGGCGCGTGAATTACTCTTGGCACAGTCAAGCGATTGGGCATTCCAAATTTATCAAGCCACTACCGTTCAATATGCCACCAGACGTTTTCAATCGCATATTCATCGTTTTAATTTGCTTTACGAAATGGTGACAACGGACAATGTTGATTTTGAACTTTTAGCCGAAATCGAATCACGCGATACAATTTTTCAGGAGATTGATTACCGAATTTATCGGAGTTAAAAATGCTAAGGTTGGCAATATTATTACTCCCAATTTTCTTTTTAGTTTCTTGCCAAACTTATGTTTCGCAAATTAAAACGGCATATAAATTTGAAGAACGGAAACTAAAGCTAAAAGAAGGAATCAACAAAACATCAAAAGATTTTGGGCTTATCCCTTTAACAGATGAATCCTTAGCAAATGGCTATATAGAAATTCGCTTTTATCGCTTTGGAAGTGGCTATATTGTGCCTGTTTACAAAGAATTAGGAGTTAAGAAAAGCGTTCTTATTTTGAAACTAATAAATTCAGAATGGTCTGCAACGGCAATTCGGGATACTGTGGAATTAAAAGAAAATTCGCAACGGATTGAAAAAAGAATAAGCGAAGAACTTTGCCCTGCCACAGCTAGTTGGGAGAATCTTTTCCAACAACTTGTTGATGAAGAGATCTTGACAGTTTCTCCCGACCAAGATGAAGGGATTTATCCTGATGCTACACTTTACGTTATTGAGACTAAGATTAATCAAAATTATCGTTTAGCTTATTCACAAATTCCAAACGAAGCTGCTGAAGAAAAAGGTTCAAAACAAATTGCAAAACTTTTCAATTTAGTTTTTAAAGAATTTGGGGCTTCGGATTTTCAAGCACCTACAAAACTTTTTGAGTAAATGCTTTATAAAAGAAAATGAAAGTTTGCCTGAAATGCCAAACTCAATATGATAACGATACCGTTTTTTGTTTAAACGACGGAACGCCTCTCGTTTTCTCTGATTCAACAGATAAAACACTCGTCATGAACAATAATCTCCCTCAAGATAAGGCTGGTTCATCAACAGGTGTGCCGACATTTGATAATCAATCAAAATCGAGATCGGATTTATTATTTGGCGTAATCGCGGGAATTTTATTCATTTTTTCTGCTCTTTTGCTTGTTTGGAATTTCAATCTCTTTGGCAAAAAAAGTGCAACGGTTGAGGCAAATTCAAATAAAAAGACTCCGATTGTTGAGTCCACGCCTGACCTGAGAAAATTTAATGAGACTTTTTATGCGGGACTCAAAGATCGGTTAGCAAATTATTCAAAAGATAATGGGCTTAAACCGCTGGCTGATAATGCTTTGCCAAATGAAAGTCTTGAAATCCGGCTTTATCTTTTGGCGGGGTTTTATGGTCCGGTTTACAAAGGATTTGCCGTAGGTGATAGCGTTTTAATCTTGAAAAAAGATAATGCAAACTGGTCAGGAACAATCATTCGCAACGTTATCAAATCGAATTCCGACAAACCAAATGCCCGAGAAAAAATAATAACATCATTAAATTCGCCTGTATCAGGTTGGGAAAATCTTTGGCAAACTCTGCAAAATAATGGAATTTTTGCCCCGCCAACTCTGTCTGAAAATATTATCAAAACAGATGCGACATTGTATGTGATTGAAAGTAACGCGAACGGAAAATATACTTATTCTTACTTTCACACTCCAAAAGAAAGCAGCCCGATAGACGAAGAAAAAAGAATCGCCGGTATTTTTAATTTGATTGCCAAGGAATTTGATATTTCGGACTTGAAAGCAAATTAAACTTCACAAGTTTGTCAGCCTACAATTTCATCCAATTTGCCTCAAACAGATGATTTTCTTCATCCATCGGTTTTGACTGAATATCTAAAAAAGAAAATCCGATATTTTCGCCGTGATAGGTGCTGATGTCAATTCCGTGTGCGCCGTCTTTTCCCACCTTAAATGTATGAATATTATCGCGTTTAGCTGAAAGTGCGTTGATTCTGCCCTTGGAAATAATTTCGTTGTGAGTCTCGCGCACTTTAAATTTTTTATCGGATGAAAATTCGGGAGAATCACCGACGACTTCAAAATTACGGATTCGCGCTTCACCTTCGATTCCAACAGTGCAAACGCTCGCATTTGGATGACAATGGGGTGGAAAGTTAGCGTTTGGAGCCATTTTCCATTCTACTACAAAAAATGGCACACCTTTGTAACCGACTCCAAATTCAACTGACGGGTCGAGATTAGCAAATTTTCCTAATTTAGCTTTAGGAATCGTGTCTAAATTCAATCGCGCCGCCATCGAAGCAAGCCAAAAAAGATATGCGTCTTGTCCCTCGGCAGTAGTGTTTTTGTGCAATTCAGTTGCGGTGGGAACACAATCTTTGATGAAATCATCCCAAGTTAATGCGCTTTCAACTAAATTCTCGTTGGCAAATATTTTTGTTGAAGGTAAGAATGCCGTCATTGCCACTAACGGAAGCCACAAAAAACTTCTGCGCTCAATCATCACGCCAGATTCAAACTCTGTTTTTTCTCCTGTTACCGTTGAAAGTAATCTGATGTTTTTTAATAAATCTTTAACTGCCATTTGAAATATCTCCGTTTAAAATCAATGGCAATAATCGTATGAGAAATTGCAAGGCGGTGCTTATCGAAAATCACCTTTTTTGCAGACGATATTGTTCAGGAGAAACTCCAAAATGCCGACGAAAGAGTAAGCTAAAAGAACTTGCACTTTCAAAACCGACCAGACAACAAATGGAAATTATTGATAAATCAGTGTTGTTGAGCAGTTTACAGGCTTCTTGCAAACGTAAATCGGTTAAATATTGATGCGGAGTTTGGTAGAAAACTTGTTTGAAAGTGCGTAAAAAATGATTTGGAGAAAGACACGCAACTCTAGCAATTTCATCTAAAGTCAGTGATTGACCAAACGAAGCCGCCATAAAATCCCGTGCTCTATAAATCCGTTTATAAAGTTCCTCACGAGTCGTAGCACGAATCGCTGATAATTGCTCAATTTCCTTAAATGTTTCCTGTCGTGCCGCTAAAATTCCTTGCAGTATTTCGTGCAGTTTTTCTTTGAGCCAAATCTGGTCGTCTTTTTTTTCTTTAACTGATTTCCTAAACTCCGAAAGAGTTTTTTCGATAAATTTTCGCGGATAGAGTCTTGGCACAAAATCAACTTTTTGGGTGGAAATTTTAGTTGGATTATCAAGTAACTCAATAGTTTTCATCATTAAACTGCGTTCAATTTCTTCCGCCATTCCTGATTCAAAAAAGATAATAAACGGTTCGATTTTGGTTTCTGAATCAATCGTGATCGTATAAGACTGGAGTTCATTGACCATCAAAAAAGAATCGTCATTAACTGCATAATTCCCTGCACCAACATTATAAAAGGCTTGTCCTTTAGAAAAAGTCTTGAGCGATAAATGCCCTTCCCAATTGGCGAAATGTTGTTGCGCCATTCCGTGCAAAATATGAGTGCAATTGAGGTTTGAGTTCAGCGAATTGACTTTGACTAAACATTGATTTGGATTTGGCATAATTTTCTTACGTTTGCCAAACAAAATCGGTTCAAAAAAAACAGCCGAACAATTTTGCCCGACTGCTTTTAGTAAATGAATTTTGAATCAGTCTAAGCCGATTTAGCCAATTTAATGATAGCTAACAAAATTACTGCCCCAACAAATGCCGTCAAAATTGAACCTGTCATTCCGCCGCCTGCCAAAGAGCTAAAAAACGCTCCAAAGAGCCAACCGCCGAGCAATGCCCCGATAACTCCAACAATCATGTCACCGATTAAACCTAATCCGCGACCTTTAACCACAATGCTGGCTAAAAATCCCGCAACTAAGCCAATTAACAAATAGATTATCCAACCCATTACATTTGCATTCATAATTTAAACTCCTACTAAAATTTAAGATAGAACAGTTTGGGGGGCACTTTTAGGGGCAATTTTTTGTGTTCTACATAAATAAAGCAAAAAGTCTTTTAATGCAAGTAAAATTTTTACGTCAGACTGATTATTCCGACATAATTGGTTCAGACCATCCGTAAAGTCCCATTGCGCCTGACTGACTGGAAAGTGTTATCCAGCGGGAAACAGACGGCGGAGTATATGCCATTGCTGCCGCATCTTCCCGATGATATTGATAAATATACTCGGCATCTTTCATCAACAACCAGTGATCATAATTTTTAATGTCAGACATATTGGATAATTGAATTTGGTTCGCGGCAGCATTAAAATCTTTGTCTTTTAGAGCCGCAGAAAAATTCGGCATTTTAGTTGGTGAGAATCCGTAACAAACACTGGCAATAGCAATCTGTGCGACTGCCGGTAAGTTCCAAAAATCAATATCTTTCAATGGCGGACGATTTAACTCCATATTTAATTTGCTAACCAAAATTTGCACCATTTTGGGTCTGATCATTCCGGCATTCAAGGTAAGTTTACAGACGGCTTTGAATTCTGTGATGATTCCTCCAACCGGCTGAGTTTTTCGTAAGACTTTGTAAGCATTCTCCCAATCTGCTTTGAACTGAGTTTCATCAGCCTTACTTCCATCGGCATTAGAAAAATGTTTAACCCATTCTTTCAAAGTTGCGTCCGACGGAGTTTTAGGATTAGCTTTATCTGCCGCTAACAAAAAACCTATTCCGCACGAAACATCAGCATATTTAGAGCCAAGCGGATAATTGTGATACATATGAGTTACAGTTCCTTCATGATGCGAAGTAAACTTTATCAGGTAATCCCAAGTGGTTTTTGCCATTTTATTTGGCTTATATTGTATTAAATCATCTGCCATTTGATTTCTCCTCTTTTTAGAAAAAGGCTGAAATTAAACAAACTCTTTATCAAAAGAATTTGCCAAAAACAGCCTTTTTTAATTTTGCTTAAAGTTATGCGATGGTAACTTCTTCAGTTAAATAAACGTCTTGAATCGCGTTGAGTAGTTCTGCTCCTTCCGACATTGGACGTTGGAAAGCTTTGCGACCTGAGATCAAGCCCATTCCGCCGCCGCGTTTGTTGATAACTGCGGTTCGGACAGCATCAGCCATATCGCCTGCGCCTTTTGATTCCCCACCCGAATTGATCAAACCACAGCGTCCCATATAGCAATTAGCAACCTGATAACGCACCAGATCAATCGGATTATCCGAAGATAAATCGGTGTAAATTTTCGGATTGGTTTTGCCGTAGCTGCTTTCAACATTGAGCATATTATAGCCGCCATTACGTTCGGGCAATTTTTGCTTGATGATGTCGGCTTGGATCGTCACGCCTAAATGATTGGCTTGTCCCGTCAAATCCGCAGCAGTATGCATATCGCCGTCCTTGCCTTTGAATTTGGGATTTCGCAAATAACACCAGAGAATTGTTGCCATTCCCAGTTCGTGCGCGTAGGCAAAAGCTTCCGAAACCTCAATGATTTGGCGGGTTGATTCGTCCGAGCCGAAATAAATTGTCGCACCAACCGCAACTGCGCCCATATTTCTGGCTTGGTCAATCGTCCCGAACATTACCTGGTTAAATTGATTCGGATAGGTCAACAGTTCATTATGGTTGATTTTAACGATAAATGGGATTTTGTGCGCGTATTTGCGGGCAACTATACCCAACACGCCAAAGGTTGAAGCAACTGCATTACAACCGCCTTCAATCGCCAATTTAACGATATTTTCAGGGTCAAAATACGCCGGATTAGGAGCAAAAGAAGCACCTGCCGAATGTTCAATGCCCTGATCAACCGGCAAAATCGAAAGATAACCGGTTCCGCCTAAACGTCCGTTATCAAAAAGCGTCTGCAAAGAGCGTAAAACATTGGGATTACGGTCTGAATGAACCCAAACTTTGTCAACAAAATCTCCGCTTGGAGTATGTAAAGTATCTTTTGAAATTTTGGGAGTTGAATAATTTAAAAGTGATTCGGCATCTGCCCCTAAAAGTTCCTGAATTTTACTGTAATCAACAGCCATTTATCTGTCTCCTATTAAAAAATTATTATGACTTAATACTGCAAGTAATTTGAAAATTATAGCATAACTAAAGATTTTTTCTTGCCTCGTCCAAAGTCTTGTTGTAAAATCCACTCGAAATTTTACTTCAATTCGCAGTTGCATTTCGCCCCAAATGACAACTTTCTATTTAACTCTTTTCCCGTAATACTCTTGCGGCTTTTCTCATCAAGGTTTCCTATGTCTCGTGTTTTATTTGCAACCATAATTACATTTCTTTTTATCATCAATATTTTTGCCGACGATAATAATTGGCAACCCGTTTCCTCAGAAGAATTAGCTATGAAAACTCCAAAAATTGAACCGGACGCGGATGCTGAAGCACTATTTTGGGAAGTTTATGTAGCTGACGAAGCTGATGGAGGAGATCCCCACACCGTTTTGCGCCATTATTTGCGAATCAAAATTTTTACTGAAAAAGGACGCGAAGATAATAGCAAAATTGACATTCCGTTTGGGAAAATTCCAGATAGCGATGTGGATATTAGAATCAAGGACATTGCCGCCCGAACTATTAAAGCTGATGGCTCGATCATTGAACTAAATCCAAAAGACATTTTTGAAAGAGAAATTGTAAAAGCCAATCGGCTTAAAATAAAAGCCAAGTCATTTGCCTTTCCCGGCATCGAAGTCGGTTCAATCATCGAATATCGTTGGAAAGAAATTCGCGGAGATGCCTTGAGTTATTATGAAAGATTTCAATTAGCCAGAGAAATTCCGGTTCATCAGGTAAAATATCATATCAAACCGCTTTCAATTCCTAATTTTCCTTACGGAATGAGGGTCCAAACATTTAACGGGCAAAACACGCCATTTGTTAAAGAGAAAAATGGTTACAATTTGACTGCTATGTCAAATGTTCCGGCTTTCAAAGAAGAGCCGTTAATGCCGCCCGAAAATGGTGTTCGTCCATGGCTCTTAGTTTATTATGCAGAAGACAGAGACCTTGACTCAGAAAAATTTTGGCAAGAACACGGGAAAGCTGTCTATAATTCGCATAAATCTCAAATAAAGGTTACTGATGAGATCAAAAAAGCAAGTCTCGAAGCTGTTAAGGATACAACTGACCCTTTGCAAAAAGTTGAGCGAATTTTCTATTATGTCCGCGACAATATCAAAAATGTTTATGACGATAATTCAGGACTGAGTGCTGAAGAAATTAAAAAATTGAAAGAAAATAAGAATGCTTCTGATGTGTTAAATCGTAAAACGGGAACCTCACATGATATAGATATGCTTTTTGCCGCGATGGTTGCGGCTACCGGATTAGAAGTCAGAATTGCCAATTTGCCACGTCGGACAGACTTTAATTTTAGCCGAAATACAACGGACAGTTATTTTATGCGGGCTGAAAATATTGCGGTTAAAATAAACGAAACGTGGAAATTCTTTATTCCTTCTAATCGTTATATTCCCTTTGGAATGTTGAGTTGGGACCAAGAAGGACAACCAGTTTTAATTTGCGACCCTCAAAAATCAATTTGGGTTGAAAGTTCCGTCTCGCCGCCCCAAAAATCAATGGAAAAGCGTTCAGGTAAGTTCAAACTACTTGAAGATGGGACTCTGGAAGGAGAAGGCAGAATTGAATTCAGTGGACATCTGGGAGCATTTCATAAAGAGTATAATGATGATGATTCACCCTCCAAACGTGAGCAAACATTGCGTAATTTAATAAAAGCAAAGATTTTAGATGGCGCAGAAATTTTAGACTTTACCATTGAAAATGTTACCGACCCTGACAGACCATTCGTCTATACTTTCAAGATTCGAGTTCCGGGCTATGCAACCAAAACAGGAAAACGGCTTTTCTTTCAACCAAATGTATTTGACCGTAACGCAAAACCGTTATTTAGCTCCAACACTAGAAAAAATGATATTTTTATATCCTATCCGTGGTCAGAATCAGATGATATTACGATTGAATTGCCATCTGATTATATGCCTGAAAGTCCTAATGCTCCGGCTCCAATTAAAGATGGCCAAGGAATTAGCTCAGATGAGATTGGGATGTCTTTCACCAAAGACGGTAAGTTTTTTTACTATAAACGCAAATTTGCTTTTGGTAATGGCGGACTTCTTTATTTTTCCGCCAAGAGTTACGCCCCATTAAAAAATCTTTTTGATTCTTTTAATAAAGCCGACACGCATACGATTACATTACGGCAAAATTAGTTTTTTAGTTTTTTTCCAAATAGAAAGATTTTTCTTGATTGATTAAAAATCTTATTATACTATTCACTCGAAATATTGATTCAATCCCGGGTTGGAGTCCCCCCAGTTCATCAACCTTTCCTGTAAACATTTTCCCGTAATTTCTTTGCGGCTAATTTCTCATTGAGGTATTCAATATGCATTCACCTAAACTATTCTCTGTTTGTTTAGTTTACTTTCTGTTGACATTTTTAATTTTGGTCACCCCGATCATGGCAGAGGACAAGGATTGGTTACCTGTCACTCAAAAAGAATTGGAAATGAAAAAACCACAAGTTGAACCTGATGCTGATGTCGAAGCTATCTTTTGGGAAGTCAGAATTGACAACAGTAGTGATTCAGATTATTCCCGAAAGCACTATGTTCGAGTTAAGATTTTTACTGAGCGCGGACGTGAAAAATATAGTAAATTTGATATTCCGTTCTATAAAGGCTTAAAAATCAAAGACATCGCCGCCCGGGTTGTCAGACCTGACGGCTCAATCGTTGAAATCAACAAAAACGATATTTTTGAACGTGAAATCATTAAAGCTGGTAAAGTAAAGATCAAAGCCAAATCTTTTGCGGTGCCGGGTATTGAGCAAGGAGTGATTGTTGAATACCGTTATAAAGAGATTTTTGAAGATGATTCTGCAATTGGTCTAGGATTGGAATTTCAAAAAGATATTCCGGTCGAAAGACTCTCATATTATTACAAGCCCTATAATAAAAACGAGCCTCGTTACCAAGCGTATAACTTTAGAGATACTAAATTTGAAAAAGACGACAAGGGCTTTTATTTAGCCGAGCGTTTCGATGTTCCGTCATTCAAATCGGAACCGCAAATGCCACCGGAAGATACGGTGCGCCCCTGGATTTTGCTCCAATCATTTGGGTTTAATATAACTAATGTTACAGATTCCGGTTTTTCGTTCGTCATCAAGGACCCAAGTAATCCACAGACATTTTGGGGAGCAGTTGCTACTGAACGAATGGCAATCACAAAATGGATGAGAAAACCGAATAAAGATATAAAGCAAAAAGCGACTGAAATTACAGCGGGAACAACTACTGATGATGAGAAATTAAGAAAGCTCTATGAGTTTTGCCAGACTCAAATCAAAAATGTCTCATTTGATCCAACTATTACGGATGAGCAAAGAGAGAAATTGCCAAAGAACAAAGAATTGGCAGATGTTTTGAAAAATAAAGTAGCCAACAGTCAGTTTATTGATATGTTGTTTGGGGCAATGGCGGCTTCACTCGGTTATGATTCCAGAATCTCTTATTCCGGCAATCGCAGCAAAATGATTTTTGATCCCAAGATGACCAATGAGAGCTTTGTTCATACGGCCGCAATTGCAATTAAATTGGGAGATGAATGGAAGTTTTTTAATCCAAGTTTGAGTTTTCTCCCGTATGGAAAACTAATTTGGTATGAAGAAGATGTTTGGGCATTGCTGGTTGGCGAGAAAGATTATTATTGGTATCGAACTGCGCTTCCGTTACCTGAAACTTCCCTTTCCAAACGAATCGGAAAATTCAAATTATCCGAAGACGGGACTTTAGAAGGTGAAGCCCGAATCGAATATACAGGACAAACTGCTTTAGTCAACCGCTTGGATTTGTATGATGAATCACCTGCTAAACAAGAAGAAAGTGTCAAAAACGACATCAAAGAAAATATGAGCACTGCTGAGATTTCCGAAATAAAAATCGAGAATCTCAACGATATCAGCAAACCTTTGATTTACAGCTACAAAGTTCGAGTTCCAAACTATGCGACTAAAACAGGAAAACGGCTTTTCTTTCAACCCGGATATTTTGAATACGGAGAGAAACCCCTTTTTACTTCGGATACTCGCAATAATGATGTTTATTTCAGGTATCCGTGGGCGGAAAATGATGAGATAGAAATTACTTTACCTGCTAATTTTGCTTTGGATAGTGCTGATGCGCCCGGAAATTTTAATGATCCGCAGAATATCGCAAAATTAGATGTAAATATTGGTGTCTCAAAAGATGAAACAATGATGGTGTATAAACGTAACTTTCATTTTGGAAGAGGAATTGTTCTGTTCCCGAAAAAATCTTATGCCTCTTTGAAAAATATTTTTGATGTTTTTAATAAGGCTGATTCTCATACAATTACACTTCGCCAAAAATAGTGCTAAGATTTTGAGCCTCGTTGAATCTACGAAGAGGCTCATTTTATCGGAGGTTTTATGAAACGATATTCACTCTTCTTCTTTCTACTCTTTATTCCTATTTCAATTTTTGCCGATGATGTTCCGGCTTGGCTCCGACAAGCCGCTTCGACCACCACTCCAACCTATGACAAAAAAGTTTCGGCAGTTACAGTCTATGACGACGAACAAGTAATGGTCGATAGTGATGGTAAAATTACTACTACTCATAATTATGCAGTTAAAATCTTAAATCGTGAGGGTAAACGGGAAGCCATGGCTCAGGCTTTTTATTTAACCAGTTACGGAAAAGTAAAAAAAATTAATGCATGGATGATTCGTCCTGACGGCAGTTCCAAAGAATACGACAAAAAAGAGGTTATTGACCGCATTTCCGATCCCGATGATATTTATGACGAAGGACGGATTCGATTTATTGATGGAACGGGCGATGTGGATTCAAACTACGTTTTTGGCTACACCACTGTGACCGAAGAACCGGCTTTGTTTTATCAGGACGTCCATTTTTTTCAATTTGATATTCCAAGTGTGGTTTCGCGTTACACTTTAAGTTTGCCGAGCGGTTGGAAAGCCACAAGTATCACGTTTAATCACGATGAGATCGCACCTCAGGTCAATGGCACTAATTATACCTGGGAACTCCGCAATTTGCCCTACGTTCCATCTGAACCGATGAGTCCGTCAATCAGAAATCTGGTTCCGCAAATTGCAGTTAATTTCTTTCCTGATGAAAAATCTCAAAATGTTTCAAAAACTTTTGTAGATTGGAGCGGAGTTTCGCATTGGTTAAGCGGATTACACGATCCGCAGGTCATTATTGATGACAATGTAGCCGGCAAAGCCCGCGAATTGGCTGCCAACGCAACTACTGAACTCGAAAAAATCCAGGCAATCGGAAATTTTGTCCAGAATCTTCAATATATCTCGATTGATATTGGAGTCGGTTATGGTAACGGAATGCGTCCGCGACCTTCAAATTTGGTGCTTGGGCGTGGTTACGGTGATTGTAAAGATAAAGCCAATTTGATGCGGGCCATGCTCAAAGCTTTAAAAATCGATTCTTATCCCATTGCAATTTATTCGGGCGATCCAACTTATACCCGCGAGGCTTGGGTTTCGCCAAGACAATTCAACCACTGCATTATTGCGGTCAAAGTCAGTGATGCGACCCAAACCCCAACCGTTATCAATCATCCGAAACTTGGCAGACTGCTGATTTTTGATGCCACAGATCCGTTTACTCCGGTTGGAGATCTACCCGAAACTTTGCAAGGAAGTATGGCTCTGATTATCGCCAGTGAAAATGGCGGATTGTCTAAAATGCCGATTTCTGCACCTGAATTCAATATTTGGGATAGAAAAACGGATGTCACGTTGACAGAGGATGGAAATATTAGCGGCACAATTCGGGAAAATTTGAAAGGACAATCTTCAACTTTAGCTCGCGGAATGGTGCGCTCATTGTCAGCATCTGATTTTAGCAAATTAATGGAGGCCTGGCTGACTGACGGTGCCACAGGCGCAAAACTTATCAAAGTTACACCACAAGACCAACATAACGAAGCTACTTTTAATTTGGATGTTGAATTTTCTGCGCCTCGTTACGGTCAGCTGATGCAAAACCGCCTTTTAGTTTTTAAGCCCGTCATTGCGAGCCGCCGGGATACATCGTATCTGACCGAGCCAACCCGCCAACATCCGATTTTACTGGAATCAAATGCTTTTAATGAAACAGTGATGGTTAATCTGCCCAAAGGTTTTGTAGTTGATGAAATGCCCGATCCGGTTAAAATCGAAACGGCGTTTGGGAAATACACGACTACTTATGAAGTCAAAGATAATAAACTTAAATTTACGCGCTCGTTGGTGGTTAATCAATCCACCATTCCGGTTGATAAATATAGTTCAGTCAAAGACTTTTACGCCAAAATTATCGCGGCTGAACAATCACCTGTGGTTTTAATCCGAAAATAGCTGCAATGGCAAAATTAAACAAAAAAGCTACGACCGAGTTAAATTCGGTCGTAGCTTTTTTTATTTCGTTTGGCTAACCAAACTATGGTTTTTTACCTTTAGCAGGAGTTGTAGTGGTAGTTGTTTTACCTTTTTGCGGCGTAAGTTTTTCTTGCTCTTTCAAGTATTTTACGGCTTCAGCAACGCTTTGTTTGAATTCCGCATAATCTTTGTCACCTGGTTTATCAGTCGCAGTTTCTGAAAAACGTTGCATGAAGTTTAATCCTTCTTGCATTTGTTCTTTATTAGCTGCCCCTGCTCCCTCAGCAAACAAACATAATCCTAAATATCCCATTGCATCAAAATTGTTTGGGTCTGCTTCTAAAACGTTTCGATAAACTGGAATAGCAAGAGCAGTGTTGCCCGATAAACGGACGGCGTTTCCAACCCAAATTTGGTTTTTAATTTTCAAAGCCGGATCGGTTTCAACCGCCAAATATTGTTCGAGTGCCGTTATAGCCTCTTTTGGTTGAGATGAATCGGCATTGGTAGCAATCATTAAACGACGTGCTTCAACTGTATTTGCTAAAGCATCATATTTTGCTTTATCAAATTTTTTGGCTTCAACGCTATCTGCGATTTTACCGATCAAATCTAAAGTTCTTTGTGAAGCAGCAACCGAACCTTGGAAATCATTTTTGGCTTTTTCCAGCCACGATGCTAAATTCGGTTTGTCGGCAACTCCTTGTTTATAGGCTTCAAAACCGCGTAATCTCAGGGCTAAAGCTTTATTATTGTTCAAAACAGTAGCAGTTCCGGGGAAATCCGGATCAGCATTAACGCCTTCGTCAAATTTAGCAATTGCCAAATCATAGTTTTTAGCTTGAAAAGCCTTTGAACCTTCCTCTAAAGAATTTTTAATAATATTATTTGATTCTTCAATCTTTTTATTTTTTTCTAATGCTTCGTCATATTTCTTCTGAGCTTCTTCTCTGGCTTTTTTCTGTTCAGCAGTTTCCTGGGCAGGTTGTCCGGTTTGAGTTGGAGTGGTAGCTACCGCATTTCGGACCTGATCTTCAGTTAAAACGCTTCCATCCCCCGCAATAACAGTGATAGTTATGTCTTCTGCTCCTGCTTTAACTCCGGGACGGATTTCAGGCTTAATCCCTGCTCCGCTGATGGCTAAAGTCATATTTGCTCCAAGCGGCAATCCGGCAAAAACAAATTGCCCTTTCTTATCAGTTTTGGCTGACGGCAGTTTGGCTTTGATGTCTATCCGATAAACTTCAACTAAAGCATTGGCAAAAGGTTCTACCGAACCATCCGCTTTTTTCAATTCAACTTTTCCCCTGACCGGTGCACTTTGGGCAAAAGCGGCAAGACTACCAAGCAAAATAATTGTGATAGCAAAAAAATAAATAGAATATTTTCGTAACATTAGGATCCTCCAAAAAACTGTGTTTGTGACTAAATCAAACCGTCTGTCTAAGATGTCTCAAAATTAAAATTAGTTGTTAAATTTCTGATCAGTTTAACTTATTTTAAGTTATTTTTTGAAGTATAAAATTTTCTGTCTAAAAAGTCATTCCGCCAACTTATTAAATCAAGTTTATTATTTGTGAAAGATTTATGTTAATCTTGGCTGTCGTTTAATAATGAAATTCACAGTTCTCGGCAGCGGCTCAACAGGCAATGCCGTTTTAATAACTACAGAGAAAACAAGAGTTTTAGTTGATGCAGGTTTGAGTGCAAAAGAAATTTTGCGCCGGGTTGCCAAAGTTGGC